>NZ_JAAUWS010000010.1:0-98727 GCF_014694465.1 Vibrio sp. S11_S32
AATTTGGTCACTCAGTTCATTGAAATCATTTTTGCTTCCTAAGAAGCTTTATTGATTATCATCAACGAGTGCCCACACAGATTGATAGGTTTAAATTGTTAAAGAGCAACTGTTCGTGCGACTTGCGTCTCGTTGAACAGGGCGGCCATTTTAACGATTTGATTGAGCGTGTCAAACACTTTCTGCAATCTTTTTTCGTTAACCTTTTTGAGAAGGTTATGACCTCTGACTCGTTGCGGCCGTTAGGCTGTGTGCTCCGTGTCAGTGAGGTCGCATTATAGAGATCGCCGTCACATTGGCAAGCCTTTTCTTTCAATTATTTCAAAAATAAGTGTTAGGTGCTCATTTTACATTCAAAGCCTTATTTATACCAATTTAGCATCATGTTTAATACAGCTTATCCACAGACTTATCCTTTTACGCTCACAATCCACCTCTACCAAGTGATTGGCTTTCTCTTTTAAAACCACGATTAATCCTGCTTTTTATTATCAGATACACTCTTAATACTTAAAAATATAAAAGGCTATCTATAATAGATAACCTTTTGGTTGATGCTTCACTCTTTCAATAGTCGTGATCAGATACCCGAACCATCCGTTTCTGGTGTGTTGTCATCTTCATGTAAACCACATTCACGCTTCAAACCAAAAAATCGGGTTTCTTCTTCATTCATTCCTGGCTCCCATTTTCGTGTTGTATGGGTATCCCCAACTGATAAGTAACCTTCCTCTCTTAATGGGTGATACGGCAATTGATGTAATTCGAGGTATTTATCTATCTCTTGATTACTCCAATCGATAATAGGCAGAAACTTAAATACACCGTTTTGAATAGCCAAGATTGGAAGATGATTGCGTGAACCCGATTGATCTCGACGTAAACCAGAAAACCATGTAGCAACATCCAACTCTCTTAACGCCCTACGCATTGGTTCGACTTTATTAATCTTGTTGTACTTTTCTATCCCTTTGATCCCTTGCTCCCATAACTTCCCATAACGAGCCTCTTGCCAATTTGGGCCTTGCTCTGCTCGGAATGTTTTTAAGTTCAAGTTTAAGCTAACAGATAACTGGTCGATAAAACGATAGGTCTCAGGAAATAAGTAACCTGTATCGGTTAAGATAATAGGCGTTTCGGGATTTACGCTAGTAACCAAATGCAACATAACCGCCGCTTGCAGACCAAAACTTGAAGATAGCGCAAACTCGCCTTCAAGATTTTCTATCGCCCAAGCAATTCTTTGTTCGGCATTAAGATCTTCTAGATGTGCATTTATTTCGGCTAATTTTAAGCTCTGCCCTACTTTGTTAAGTGTTAATAACTCAACCAGATCAAGCTTACTCGTCATTTTTTGATTTAATTCAGTTGAACTATGCATAGAAATCCCTTTTAGAGACAAAGACTTCATCAATAATGCCGGTACGAATAGTGAAGTCACCAAAGCCTTCATTAGATTCGCGATCTCGGCTCCATTGCCCTATTAAGTCATCAAGCTCGGATAAAATTTGTTTATCCGTTATGTTTTCTTTGTACATCTTAGGAATACGAGTACCACTGCGGTTACCACCAAGATGTAAATTATAACGCCCTGGCGCTTTGCCAACTAAACCCACTTCGGCCAACATTGAACGTCCACAACCATTAGGACAACCAGTGACTCGCAAGATAATATTTTCTTCTGTCGGTAATTGATGCTTTTGTAATAAGCCTTCTACATCTGTCACAAAAGAAGGTAAGAAACGTTCTGCTTCTGCCATCGCTAACGGACAAGTAGGAAAGGCCACACACGCCATTGAGTTTTTACGCTGCTCACTGACAGATTCATCCATTAAGCCATGTTCAACAGCAATTTTTTCAATCGCCATTTTTTGATCGGATGGTACACCTGCGACAATTAAGTTTTGATTGGCGGTAATACGGAAATCACCTTTATGTATCTTGGCTAATTCCGTCATCCCTGTTTTTAACGGCTTACCAGGTAAATCTAGAATACGACCATTCTCAATAAATAGAGACAAGTAGTGCTTACCATCGATGCCTTCAGACCAACCGATTCGATCACCACGCTCGGTAAATTCATACGGGCGACTGACTTCAAACTCACCACCAGCACGTTTTTCGACTTCCGCTTTAAACACATCGATACCAACACGATCTAAAGTATATTTTGTTTTAGCATTTTTACGATTAGAACGGTTACCCCAATCACGTTGAGTTGTCACCACAGCTTGAGCAAAGGCCAATGTTTTTTCAACCGGTATGAAACCAAAATCATCCGCTCGGCGTGGATAGGTTGAGGTATCGCCATGCGTCATTGCTAAGCCACCACCAACCAGCACATTAAAGCCGATTAATTTTCCGTCTTCTTGGATCGCAACAAAGTTCAAATCATTAGCGTGCACATCCACATCATTTAATGGCGGAATGGCAATAGTCGTTTTGAACTTACGCGGTAAATAAGTACTGCCTAAGATCGGCTCTTCTTCTTTTACCGTGCTTTCTATTTTATCAGCATCTAACCAAACCTCAGCATAGCCAGAAGCATGAGGTAAAAAGTGCTCACTAATTTTTTGAGCCCAAGCATAAGCCTCTTTATGTACTTCCGATTGATATGGATTGGCGGTACATAGTACGTTTCGATTCATATCAGCGGCAGTACCTATGGTATCAATACCAATCGAACTTAATGCCTTATGGACCTTTTTAATATTGGGCTTCAAAATACCGTGATATTGAAAAGTTTGACGAGTGGTTAAACGAATGCTTCCGTATAACGTATGTTCATCAGCCCATTTATCGACACCAAGCCACTGAGTTGGCGTTATCACTCCGGCAGGCAATCGAGCTCGAACCATTAAAGTATGCAGCGGTTCTAATTTTTGCTTAGCTCTTTCGGCGCGAATATCACGATCATCTTGTAAATACATGCCATGGAAACGGATCAAGGTGAAATTGTCCCCCGTCACCGCTCCAGTGATTGGGTTTGCTAAATCCTCAGCAATAGTTCCGCGTAAGAAATTGCTTTCCGCTTTTAAACGCTCACCATCGGAAAGCGGTCCTAATACTTCACCTAATACAACTTGTTCTTTCGTGCTCATTAGTACACATCCCTTTGGTAGCGTTTTGCTTTGCGTAAATCATTGATAAATTCTTCAGCTTGCTCTTGGCTTAAACTTCCTTGCTTTTGTGCAACCGTGATCAAAGCATTATGTACATCTTTCGCCATGCGATTAGCATCACCACAAACATAGACATACGCACCGGCTTGTAACCATAACCAAACTTGCTCGGCATTCTCTAAAATACGGTCTTGCACATAAACTTTGTCTGCTTGATCTCGGCTAAATGCCACATCTAATTTATTCAGCACACCTGACTTTAGATATTTCTGCCATTCAACTTGATACAGAAAGTCTTGAGTAAAGGTTCTATCACCAAAGAATAACCAGTTTTTACCTTCTGCATCGCGCGCTTCACGCTCTTGAATAAAGCTGCGGAATGGCGCAATACCGGTTCCAGGGCCAATCATGATCACGTCAGTATTATCATCTTGTGGCAATTTGAAATTGTTATTGTGCTCAATAAACACTTTAACCTCATCGCCCTCTTCCAAGTTGCGCGCTAAGAAACCAGACGCGCCACCAAATCGCGATTCTTCACCTTGATTATATTCCACCAGCCCTACGGTTAAGTGTACCTCTTCTTCTACTTCCGCCTGACTTGAAGCTATAGAATAAAGACGCGGGGTTAATCGGCGCAACAAACCGACTAATTCATCTGCCGACAGTTTGGTCTTTTTCTCTTTTAATACATCAATCACTTGTGTATTACCGGCATATTCACGTAACTTGTCTTTATCTTGCACTAGTTTTTGCAGTTTTTTACTAGCCGAAGCTTCAGCATACTTGGTCACAAATTGAGGATTCGCGGAGGTTATTTCAAATTTCGCCACTAAAGCGCTATGGATAGATAAGCTATCACCATCCAAATCAATACTCTCAATCCCAGATAAACCGACTTGTTCTAAAATAGCCGCCACCAGCTCAGAGCTATTTTCATACCAAACCCCCAACGTATCACCAGGCTGATAAGTTAAACCAGACCCTTCTAAATCAATTTCGATATGGCGAACATCTTTTCCAGACTTTCGGCCAGTGATTTTTTGGCTCGTTAGTAAGCTAGCAGTGTAAGGATTTTGTTTATTCCATTGGCTCTCTACATGTGCGGCGTTACCAACCGGAAGTTGAACTACCTCCGCATCACCATTTGAAAGCGTCTCTTTCACTTTATCTAATGCTCGTTTACGCCATTGGATTGCTTGTGTTTCATAATCTACATCACAATCAAGACGCTCAAGAAATGCCGTAGCCCCTTGCTTGCTTAAGAAGGCGTCAAAATCTTTACCTGTTTGACAAAAGAACTCATAGCTTGAGTCACCTAAACCAATCACCGCGTATTGTAGGTTTGGTAATTTAGGCGCTTTTTTAGATTGGAGGAATTCATGCAATTCAAGCGCATTATCTGGCGCTTCGCCTTCCCCATTAGTCGACGCCACAAAAATAACATGCGTCTCTTTACTTAAGTTCTTACCTTTGTAATCACTGGCATCAAATAGAGCAACCGCGATATCGTTCGCTTCAGCTTCTTTTTTCAATGCTTCTGCCACACCTTTGGCATTACCCGTTTGAGAAGCATAAATAATGGTTAATTTGCCGGCAGGTTGCGCCGCAACAGAAAGTTGAGCATGGGACGATTGAGCCGTTGTCGATTGTTCCGTTTGGCTTAGCCCCCAAAAATAACCACTCAGCCAAGCCAATTGCTGAGGTGATAACTCAGACATGGTTTGCTGGAGCTGACCAATTTGCTGATCATTGAGTGGACTGGCGAGAGCGGAAAGTTCTTTTGGTAGCATGAGTGACATCCCTATCTATATTGCATTCCTAATATTTCGTCTTAATAGATTAACCATTTTGATTAATGACGAGAAAGAATTGATAAGTATGTTTTATAACTTTTTGGACAATAGCGAGGATTTTTCAAAAGGAAGGCGATACAAAACGCCAACTAAGATCTTGGTGTTAAAACTAAAAATAGAGATACTCAGAGCCGAGAATTTATTTATTGGCGATACGCACTTGCTTAAAACCCACTTTTTGCGCTAAGCGAGAAGCATCATCAATATCGCTACAATGACATTCCTTGCCATACACATCCGTCAGCAAGACTAACCCACCACGGCGATGGCGGAACTCGACAATCCATGCCGCTTCTTCCGCCGAAGACTCTATAATCGCCTCGACCAATAACTGGTCTTGATACAAGCGTTGTAATTCAGTAACCGTCATCATCAACCCTGCCCTATAGAAGGATCCAAAGTGTCGTCAACCCTATGACGACTCCTTTAATAATGACGCATATTTCAAATAGTGCGACTTTATATATTTTGATCGGGCTTGTTGTAATACTTATAAATGTACAACGCAATAAGTGCAACGATGATCCAAGGCAATAACTTCACCACCGCACCGACCATCACAAAAATAGCGCCTAATAATAGCGCTGCGCCCATGGCGATAAAGAAAGACACCATCGTCGCGCCAGTCAGTACGAAGATAGCAATCAACATTAAGATAAATAACAATTCAAACATAGTACTCTCCTAGGAGCTATTGATCTTTCGTGGTTGTTTTTGCTGCGAGTTGTTGGGTTTTTATACAAGGAAAAGGCTTTGTGGTGTAGCTGGCTACACGAAAAGCCGATGTCGAAGTAGAAAAGACCAACAAACGCAGCCCGAAGGGTTCGGCTAAAAGCCTTTTACTCTTCGTTAAGTCTCATTTACTTAGAATACTAGGCTTCAATCGACTTGCCTCGATTAAAAGGCTTTTATCTCGAACAAAATTTAATCACGAAAAATCAACAGCCCCTAGATTATAACGATTAATGCAGCTTTCAAGTTAAGATCATTAATAATCAATAACATAAAAATATAACGATTAACCAAAAACAATAAAAAGGCGAATTTGACTTACTGTTCGTCAAATTCGCCAAGTTAATTAATTTCTGATGTAATTATTTACTTGTTAGTTAAACATCTAGCTCAGTTGGGATTTTCGCTAATGCAGTTTCGACCACCTCTATCCCTGAGCCTTTTTTATGAGCATTCTCACTAATATAACGACGCCATTGACGTGCGCCAGGCATCGCTTGAAATATTCCTAGCATGTGGCGAGTCATATGACCAAGTGATGCACCTTCAGATAACTGTTTTTCAATATACGGGTACATCTCTTGCACAATCTGACTGCGTTTTTTGATTGGCTTATCACTACCAAATAAACGCTGATCAACTTCTGCCAACATATAAGGGTTTTGATAAGCTTCACGCCCCACCATCACACCGTCTAGATGCTGCAGGTGAAGTAGAGAATCTTCTAATGTTTTCACCCCACCATTAACCGCAATACTGAGCTGCGGGAAGTCTTGTTTAAGCTGATACGCACGCGGATAATCTAATTCAGGAATTTCGCGGTTCTCTTTTGGACTTAAACCACTAAGCCAAGCTTTGCGAGCATGAATCGTAAATTGATCGACCCCGCCCTGCTCATGCACCATGTGGATAAAGCGAGTCAAAAACTCATACGAATCTTGATCATCTATACCAATGCGCGTTTTTACTGTCACAGGAATATCCACCACCGCACGCATCTCTGCCACACATTCCGTCACCAACTCTGGTTCTGCCATTAAGCAGGCACCAAATTTACCATTTTGTACTCGATCAGATGGGCATCCCACATTTAGATTCACTTCATCATAACCACGTTCAGCGGCTAACTTGGCACAATGCGCTAAATCTTTCGCATTTGAACCACCCAATTGCAGCGCTATCGGATGTTCTTGTTGGCTATACTCAAGAAAATCCCCTTTGCCGTGGATAATTGCGCCCGTCGTTACCATTTCGGTATACAACAAAGTATGCTCTGACATCAGACGATGAAAGTAGCGGCAATGACGGTCAGTCCAATCGAGCATCGGTGCCACGGAAAAACGCTGCATCACATAATCATTGGGTTTCTTTGTAGAATCTAGGTTCATAAAGGTTTTAGCTTCTTGGTTATTTGCTACGAGTTACTTTGAATTACTATGAATTGCGTTATATAGTACGCCTATAGTACACCTTGAATTTTAAATCCTGGTACGCCTTATAGGTAAATTAAATGGCATCTTTTAGCATTCAAAAACGCACACTCACAAGTGGTGAGGCACGCTTCAAAGCAACTATCACGGTAAAAAAATCTGGCAAGATTATACACCGAGTGGCTAAAACATTCAGGAAAAAAGAATTAGCGCGTGCATGGGCCAAAAAACAAGTTCAAGAAATTGAAGAGAACGGATTATTTACCTCTAAAGCTGTGGCCATAAGTGAAATGCTAGATCGTTTCATGGGTGAACGTGACCTGTGGGATAATACAGGGCGTACCAAACAGTACGTAATAAAAATGCTACGCGATTGCGACATTGCTAAAGTTGAAACTGATAAGTTGAAAGTTAGTGATCTTGTCGAGCACTGTAAAAATCGCAAGGGCGCAGGAGCCAAGCCTGCCACCATCTATCATGATATTGCTTATCTGCGCTCTGTAATGAAAAAGGCTAACCCTGTATTCAATATCACCAATAACGTCAGTATTTTTGAGGATGCTATTCCTGTACTTATCGACATGAAGTTGATTGGCAAAAGTGATAAGCGAACACGTAGGCCTACAACGCTAGAACTAGATAAACTAAAAGAGGCATTGCGAGAACGTGAAAACTTTCGTAGTAATGGTACGATAAGAATCCCTTTTTGCGATATTTTAGAATTCAGTATTTTAACGTGTATGCGGATTGGTGAAGTGTGCACCTTACGTTGGGAAGATTTAAACGAAAATCACAAGACAGTGATTGTTAGAGATAGAAAAGACCCACGTAAGAAAGAAGGCAATCACATGATAGTACCACTGCTTGCTGGTTCATTTGATATCGTGATAACGCAACCGAGAAAAGGCGAACTGATATTCCCTTATAACTCTCGCTCTGTTACTGCTGGATTTCAACGAGTTAGAAATGCACTAGATATTGAAGATTTGCGCTACCACGATTTACGCCGTGAAGGTGCAAGCCGATTATTTGAAAAAGGCTACTCCATTGAAGAAGTAGCCCAAGTGACTGGTCATAGGAATTTGAATATTTTATGGCAGGTTTATACACAACTATTTCCACATAAGTTACATGAAAAAAAATTATATTAAAACACATAGGATTATAAACATTGAAAAAATTATTTAGACGAGATATCAATGGGTTGAGAGCAATTGCTATCATATCTGTTGTGCTATTTCACTTTAACCCGTATTTATTACCTGGGGGGTTTTCTGGCGTTGATGTTTTTTTCGTAATTTCTGGTTTTTTAATGACTAAAATAATCATGACGGGAGTCGGTAGAGGTTCGTTTTCTATACTTTCATTTTATATCGACAGGGCAAATAGAATAATGCCTGCGTTATCTATTTTATGTATCTCCTTAATAATATTCGGCTACTTTTTTTTAACGCCATTTGAATTTAAAGAACTAAGTAAGCATTCAATATCCTCCTTATCATTCACATCAAATATTATCTATAGCAATGAAGCGGGTTATTTTGACGTTTCAGCATTACAAAAATGGTTATTGCACACTTGGTCCTTATCTGTTGAATGGCAGTTTTATATTTTATACCCAACTTTAATAATTATAATTAGCAAGACTAAATTAATACATAAAATAAGGTTTATTTTATCATCACTATTAGTTGTTAGCTTTTTTTCAAACGTTTATTTATCACATTACTATCCAGACAATGCATACTACTCATTAATATCTAGAGCTTGGGAAATGATGGTTGGTGGATTAGCATTCTTAATACCTCTAAATTTAAAAGAAAAAAACAAAAGGCTATATCAAAGCATAGGACTGGTAATAGTATTAATTTCATTCATTACCATCAACAATAATGACTTGTGGCCTGGCTACCTCGCCTTAATGCCTACGCTAGGCGCTTATTTAATTTTAGCCAGCAACTACAATAAATCAAAACTAATAAACTCAAAGATATTACAATTAATTGGCAAGTATTCTTATTCTATTTATCTATGGCATTGGCCGCTATTGGTTGCTTATAAAAAATACATGCCGGACATAAACCCATCTTATATAATTGCAGCTTCCTTTATATTTGGAGCGATATCATTCCAATTAATAGAAAAGAATAAAAACAACAAATTAACTTCCTCTTTGTTTTTATTTTCAATGATTATTTCTTTTATAGTTTTATTTACTAATGGTGCTACATTTAGATACCCAGAAAAAGAATCATTTATATACAACCTAAAGCATAATCAAGATGAAAAGTTTCTACCTGAATATAATTACTCTATTGATAACATAAAGAACTTAAGATTCATCGACAAAAAATCAAAACACACAGTGTTATTCTTAGGTGATAGTTTCATACAGCAATATTATTCAACTTCACTTAATAACAAAAAATCAAATAGTCTATTCTATACTGAGGGTGGATGCATGCCGATTAAAAACATAGGGGACAGGAATAACAAATGCCATAAGATGGATAAACTCAAAGAATTATTAAACGCTATTAAATTCTCCAAGATAATTGTCGGAGCCAATTGGGCTAATTATTTAAAAATATACACCTACAATGAAAATGGAAAATCCATTAAATTAAACACAGAAAAAGGAAGATTAATAGCAGGGAATAAAATAGATGATTTATTCAAAGAACTGAAGGCAAACACTAATAATGTTTATTTGATTATGCCACACCCAACAGGAAATGATTTTGATCCAAAGATTATCGAGTCAAAATTATTGAAAGATGAGACCGCAAAAAAATACATTAGAAAAGATAAAATAGTAAGTAGTTACAAATGGTATTATGAATATATAGGGAAGTTAACAAAAAAAAATGGCGTTACGCAAATAAATCCTATGGATTATTTATGTAAAGACAACGAGTGTAAAGTAATGGATAAAGGTTACAAACCATTTTATAGAGATTGCTGCCACATGCTTCATTGGTATGCAAAGAAGCATGCTATATATATAAATAATATCCTCAATGAAAGATAGATAATGTAATAGAATAAGAGCCTTGCTCTTATTCTATTAAAAAATTCTCTTCATCACAACGGTCACAATCTTACCTTCAATGGCAAAATCTTCTAGCTGATGCTTTGTGAGCGTGAACGGTTCATACTCTGCCGTGTTATCAGAAATTACATCATAGCTTTCTGCAAGGATGTTGTACTTCAAACGCTTGATAAAAACATGCTTACCAATGCGAATAACATACACGCCATTTTTTACCGGGTGCTCAAGTTCGCGGATATCCACTAACACTTCATCACCATCGCTTAAGGTGTCTTCCATCGAGTCACCATCACAAGTAATGATTCGTGCGGTTTTACTACAAACCCCAAAGCGAGCTAACGTTTCCGTCGGCAAATATGTTGTGCGAATCTGATACTCACTGTCTACCAGCGAGCCGAAACCACAAGCAGCATAAACGTTGTAAACAGGAATCGGTGTCACATCGATATCTTCAATTTCTTGAACTCTGCGTACGTTCGACTGGATAGGATGAACCTTTCCTTCGCCAACATCACCAAATTTTTCACGCAATTGTGCCACGACATCATCATCAAAATTTGAAATGTGATACTCCAAAGTCGTGCCTTTTCCTTTAGCTTTCCTTGATTTCCAATCAGCTCTTTTTGCTTTTTGGCTAAATCCTTGAGGGCTGCTTGGCAGGCCATTAATTTGTATTAACTCTGTTGTTAAAAACCACTCGCGCATAATAAAATCCAAAAATAAACATTGACACACTAGATAACTGAGATCTAGAATCCAGACATAAACAGCAAGGAATCCAAAAATAAACATCTTTGAGTTGCCTTGAGTGTCAATGAGTTGATTATACAAGATACGTTCTATAACGAAAGCAGGTTGAATCTATGAACACAAAATATGCGCTACATGCACGCTTTGGTAATCCTGTCGTGCACCTTGAAGATATCTGTGAAGAGTTTTTTGGCATTAGCCCAAAGACGGCAAAACAGAAAGCAATAAGCCAGGTACTGCCTATTGCCACCTTCCGATTAGACGATAGTCAACGCTGCCCAATCATGGTGGACGTAAGCGACTTAGGGGATTACATCGACAAACGTCGTGAACTCGCATTAGCCGATTGGCGCATGGTTCATGGCTAATTTGAATTGGCTTTGATGCAGAGCCAATTTGAAATGCTTTTAGAGCGTTAAATGCATTTCAAATTTTAAACACACATTCCAAGGGGTTGGATATGAACAAATTTTCAAAGGCACTCGCCATTGATACTGCAATTGAATTAATCAGAGAACAACGTAAACAAACAGAGCGTAATAACGTGATGTTTGTTCAGCACGGCATTGCTGATTTCGATTTATCAAACGAATCAAACTGCGATAAGAACTTCGACTCGCTACTTAATACGCTTTGTGAAATCAAAGACGATGTTATGGGGGCGGTTTGAACTACTTCATTGTTCACTACGATGAAACCGGAACTGCTATCCGTAACGATAGCGGTGAGGTGAAAAACTCGTTATTGGGCGAGTTTGAAAGTGCCAGTGATGCTATTGCCCAAGCCGAAATTCAATTTGATCTCATCCATATTCACCGTGGCGTATTTGCTGCAACAAGTAAATATTTAGTGGTGCTGATGGATGCACAGGAGTTTAGTGAAATATGAACACCCACAGCCCAAACCCCATTCACCGTCCCTGTCCTGATATCGCTGGCTTTGTTATGTCTTCCGATAAAAAAAAACACGCTCAAATTAAGGTGTGCGAGTTAAGGCTGTTTCTACTTCGAGATAAATACAAAAATGAACAACGTGAATATGTTCGTAAAGATATTGAAAAACAAGCCTATGAATTGACGACCAAGTTAAGCGCATTAAGAGAGGGGTTATGAGCACTTTCATTAATGTTCTTTACATCAAGCCCTGCCCTAAATGCTCAAGCAAGCAAGTATTTTGCGAGCAAATATTAGATTCGAATCCAGGCTATTACGTTGCTTGCCAAGATTGTAATCACGAAGGCATGGAAGCAGTAAAATCTCATTTAGCGATTCAGAACTGGAACCATCAAAAATGACAACATTCAGCGCTCACTTTTTGCCAAAACTTCCCAAAATCGTACAAGAAGATGTGCGATTTTCTATTGCACGCCGTAAAAAACGTGGCAATCCCACACGCGAAAACATCGAAAGGTTTACTAATGAAGCGGTAAAGCACGCATTGAAATGGTCGCCGGTTATTGAAAATAAATTTTCATTTGTTGATGCCCGCAGTAACTCGGTTGATACACCACACCATCACAGCGCTATTCGCAGCTCGATTCGTTTAAGCCATGAGGTTTTAATGAGTGATGATGCGGTGAAGCACTTAGCCACCAATTTAACAGAACGATTTACTCGTGAGATGGGATTAATTGGTCTAGATGAAGATAACACTCGCAGTTATTTTGATGCTTTGAAATATGCCTTTTTAAAAATGAGTGAAATCATGGAGACGGTATATATCAAACCACCAAAAGTTAAAAATAAGCATGAATGTATAGTAAAAGCCGAGCGCGAACTAGAACGCGCCATTCGTCGTTGCTTAGATATTGATTACCTGGTTAGAAAGTTTAAGTTTTTGCGCTCTCAATATATTGAACATAGCCAAATTGCATTAGATCGAGTGGGCGAAGATAAAGGACAAAGGGAATATATTTCCTCTCGCTCTTTTGCTCGTTGGGAAAAGAAACAAAAAGATGGCGAACAATTTATCCAATCAATGTCGGTAGTATCCGAAGAAACAGGTGAAAGCTTTAAACTTTCTGATGTAGTAGAACGCACAACGGCCAACCCGAAAAACCGTCGGATTGAGTTGGTGGTTCGCTCTCGTGGCGATGAAGAGCGTGCAATTGATTTGGGGTATGTTGGTGTATTTATCACTTGGACATTAGCCAGTAAATACCACCGTAAATCTAAAAAATGGAATGGATGTACGGTTAAAGAAGGTCACCAAAACATCATGGAGCAATGGAAACTGGCTCGTGCTTGGTTTAAAAAATTAGATATTGATTGGTTTGGCTTGCGCGTAGCCGAGCCGCACAAAGATGGCACCGCTCATGCACATTTATTTTTATATGTTCATCCTAGCCAAAGAGAGCAATTAATTAAGGTATGTGCCGACATTGCACGCAATGAAGATTCTGATGAGTTATTAACGCCTGAAATTGAAGAAAAACGATTCCTAGCAAAAGAAGGCGATCCTTCAAAAGGCACTGCAACGGGTTATATCATCAAATATATTTGTAAAAATATAGATGGTGAACACTTACCTGAAAGTGATGCAAATATTAATGCACAATCTGCTCGAGCTTGGGCTTCAACTCATAGAATCAAGCAATTTTCTCAATCCGGCTCACCTGCAGTTGGGTTATGGCGCCAACTTCGTCGCGCATCAAAACTCGATACTGCCTTCGATGAAGAATTAGAAAAGTTACGAGACAACGCTGACAACTCACGCTGGAAAGGTTTTTGTGAATTAGGCTTTAAAGCCAAGTTAGCCTACGAAGAAAAGTTCAATAAATACGGTGACACCGTGAAGCGTGTCATTGGTATTGATTGGTTAGGCAAAGTGATCGAAACCTGCCGCGAGCATTTCAGTTTAGTGAAAACAAAAGACGTAAAGCGGAGGGCTCTTGATTCTAAAGAGGCGGATGCCTCTCCTTGGAGCACTGAAAATAAGTGTAACCAGCACTTAATTGAGGCGCTCACGCGAGTAACAGGATGGAGCGAGCGCGGTGTTCAATGCCTAATTTCACCACTGAAAAAAGGCGCAAAAGTTCCGATCGATAAATTTATGACTCTGGCCTTGAGGAACGGTCGACTGATTCAAACGTGATTGCACACTTTGCAATTAACACCAATACCCAAAAACACGCTTAAAACCAGTTGTAGCAATGATCTAAAAGGGATCGCCTAGCCTGTTTAATGATCTGCTGTTTTGGGCGGGCAGATAAGCGAAAAAGTTTTTATTCTCTTATTTTCAATGGGTTAATGGTTGGGGGTTTTACATAAGCCCTGTGTGAACTGCAAAAAGGATCAATTTTGCACTTAAGGAAAGGATCACATAACCACGCACAAAGCCTTATAGGGCCTTGTTTGAGGGCTTACTTGCGACATTTGCTTACGTGCGAAAATCTGACACGAAAACGCTCGAGGTGTGGGGAGGATGAGTTGTTTTTTCGCAAAAAATAGTTTTATGTCTCGCGCTGAGTATTTGTGCGTCTATGGTTGGCTAATGAGGTAATGAATATGAAATACGAACTAACTAAAGAACAAATCGAAGAGATTATTTGCTGTGTGGTGGACTGCGGAATGGATAGAGATGAAGCGTGTGACTATGCGCTTGAGACTGCTATGGAAATGACATGGGGTGATGCTGAAACAATAGAAGAAAATTGTTAAGAATAGCGACTTTCCTAACAATTTACATAAACAAAACCATCTACAGTAATGTTTCAACAACCTTATTGTAGCTTTCTTCTTCCAATTCAATCCCTATAAATTTGCGTCCTAACTCAACACAAGCTTTACCCGTCGAACCTGATCCCATGAACGCATCAAGAACAACTTGTCCTGGTCTACTGCTAGTTTGAATAATATGACGCAGGAGTTCTTGCGGTTTTTCACACGGATGCTTGCCAGGATAATATTGCACCGGTGCATAGTTCCACACATCGGTATAAGGGACTTCTTTATTCACAGAGAACGGTCGTCTTAAATTTTGATATTGTTGCTTCAAATCATCATATTGCTTAACTAGGAATTGATAGCTATCACTCAATGACTGATATTCATCAACTAAGTCTGAATGAGATTTTGATAGTTCTCCTGCTTTACTGGCGAATAATGCTTGTAATTGTTGGTACTGCTTTTCAGTGGGTAACTTCCACTGGCTTGACGAAAACCAATGTGAGCACATTTGAGTGCCTGTCGCTTCATTAATTTCTTTAGCACTAACACCAAGACTTTCGCGTGCCTGTTTAAAGTAATTGATTAAAGGCTCGAATACCTGAGCTTTAAGTTCTTGGCATTTAGTGGCGTATCCAGTCGAACCTTTCGCAAAACCTTCTGCATTATAATGACCAGCAAAAATGATACGTTCAGTTGATGGGAAAAATGATCGCAAGCTCTCTTTATGTGTTCCTAACCATGGTCCAGACGGTTTTGCCCAAACAATATGGTTTATCACTTCAAAGCGATTGCGAATGAGTATTTCTGTATCTGCAGCTAGCTTTGAACCACAAAACAAATACAGACTTCCGGCAGGTTTTAACACTCGCCAAAATTCAACCAAGACCTCATCAAGCCAAGCAAGAAAACTTTCAATATCTGGCCACTGATTATCCCAGGCATTTTTCTTCACTTGAAAATATGGGGGATCGGTTAAAACCAAATCAACACAGTTATCCGGCATTGTTTTTAAATGGGTAAGGCAATCCGAGTGGATTAATTGAATTTGATCATTAGAAAAGATTTTAGGCATGTTTCATTGCTCCGGTATGGAAAAAAGGAACCTTGAATACATGAAATAAAAGCCACTGGGCGTGGCTTTTAGGTGATATCTAGGTCTTGCTGCTTCCTCTCTAAATTTGCATTTAGGTCTCAGGTACTCAAGGCATCAAAACTAAAAGTAGTTTACCAAAATCAGGTGGTACTGTATATAAAAACAGTAACACAGAAGCAAAAAAAGAGTTATTAGAGTTATAAAATTTGACACCATTAAATAACAGGGTTATCATAACTCCACATTAAACAAAACAGGAGATAGCGTGACAAGTGCAGACCTCATCAAGCTTTTGAAAAAGAACGGATGGGAGCTTAAAAGTATTAGAGGAAGTCATCATAAATTTCGGCATCCTGACTTTAAAGACCCCATTATTGTTCCCCATCCTAAGAAAGATTTAAAAATAGGATTGGTCAATAAACTGAAAAAACAAGCGGGGCTATAAGCCCCCTTAACAGCACACACGATATTTCACGTGCATAGCACAAAACAACAAAGGACATCACTATGTTATATCCAATTGCAATTGAAATCGGAGACGATACACACGCTTACAGCGTTGCATTTCCTGATTTACCAGGATGTTTCTCTGCAGGTGATAGTTTAGAAGAAGCATTAAGCAATGCTAAAGAAGCAGCTGACTTTTACTTAGAAGATTTGGCCGAAGAAGGCAGATTGCCACCGCAAGCTAAGTCATTATCAGAATGGCAAAAAGATGAAGAGTATACAGGCTGGGCATGGGCGGTTGTCGAAATCGATATCGAGCCTTACTTAGGTAAATCCAGTAAGTTAAATGTCACGCTTCCAAACTTATTATCTAAAAAGATTGATGAGCAAGTAAAAGCACATCCTGATCTATACAAAAATCGCAGCCACTTTTTACAAGTAGCCGCAACACACGAACTACAACACTCAGCATAAAACTAAGCCCACCTATTGGTGGGTTTTTCATTTTAGGAGGCATAATTTTGAATCAGCAATTATTAGAATTAATTACCGAACTGAAACAACTACAAGAAATAATAAACGATAAACAAATTCATGAAGCAGGTTTTGCTAGACACGGTTGGAATCAAGTTCACTTAACGAAAAATGATGTTTATTATTTTCTAAATAATTACATTGAAAAAATGGAACACTATGGTGACGCCGATATCACCGAAGGCTTAAAAAAAACCATCCCGATTCATATCGCTAACATTAGTAAATTACAGAAAACAGTAACTTCTCACTTCAACGATCAAGCTGCACATTTGATAAGTATGGTTCCTGTATTATTACTAACCCTAAATACGATTTTTTCAGATATAGATTATGAACTTTTCTCATATGAAAACATCCAAGATAAAAAGCTATTACCTCAAGCTTTAACTCGAAGGCTAAGAAGCTCTACAGCACGTCTAGATGAAATTGAAAGCTCAACTGCATCATTAAATGAAAAAATAAACTTAATTAATGAAGCTCATGACGCAGCTGAACAGTTACCTACAGATTTAGAATCTTTGAAAAACACCCGGAATGAACTGAATCAACTATTAAAAAATGCCAAAGCTAGTATTAATAAAAATGCGAACGAAATCGAACAAATAAAGACTGAAGCGATAAAAAACCAAGCTCAAATAATAACCGTCTATGGTGAAATTTCCACATTAAAACAACAAATGGCTGACCTACAAATAGAAGCTAAAGGGTTGGTTAAAGATTGTGATGATTCATTGCAAATAGCCACGACAGTAGGTCTCGCTGCGGGATTTGATCAAAAAGAAAGGCAACTAAAACGCTCTATTTGGGTATGGATAGTTGGATTATTAATTGCATTAGGCTCAGGTGTACTGATTGGTGTAGATCGAGTTAAAGATCTCAGTATCGCACTAAGTACAGATTTAACCGTTGGACAAGCTATCCTCCAATCCGTTATATCTTTCTTTTCAGTTGGTGGCCCACTTTGGCTTGCTTGGATCTCAACACAACAAATTAATCAACGCTTCAAACTTTCTGAAGATTATGCATATAAAGCAACTGTTGCAAAATCATTTACTGGATTTAAAAAACAAGCTAAACGTTTCGATGAAGCAACCGAGCAAAGGTTATTCAACTCTACGTTAGATCGCTTAGATGAAATGCCACTGCGCTTGCTAGAAGGAAAAGATTACAATAGCCCATGGCATGAATTTATCGATTCTGAAGCTTTTAAAAAGGCAATTGATAGCATCCCATCGTTAGCAACAGAAGCAGGTAGGTTTGCTAGCAAAACAAAATTAAAAAGAACACCAAAAGCACCGAAGAAAGAAGTTGTAACACCATTAGAAACCGTTAGTGACGAGTAATTCTTATTTCACCACCTCCCCAACTTGCTTAGCCAAGGCTTCAACCTGTGAGCCTTGGCCTGCAAAATCACTGCTTTGAATAGGCATACTTGTTGGCCCTACTGACGTTGGGTGGGTGTGCATAGCAAGTGATTGCGCGATTTGGCTTACTGCATCACACAAATCATATAAGCATTTCACCACATCAACGCTTTGCGTTCCTAGATACACATAGCCACCGTCTACCATTGTTTCAAAACCGTTTTTATCTATCTGCAGCTTGCTTTTATTGTCTACTAAAATAGACAGTAATTCTTTCACGACCGTTTGGCGCTTTCCTGCAATATTTTCATTTAAGTCACTGGCTGTGGTTAGATTTAGGCTTTCAAGGCTAGATATTTCTGCATGACCAGCGGTTTGTAAAATCAATGCACCCAGGGCGGATAAATCAAAGGTACCGCCGACTTCTTCTTTCGCATGGCTTTTCACTTTGCTGGTACGCGATAACATATCGAGAACCTGCTTGCCGGTGATCTGCTCTAACTCGTTCGCTACTTGCTTAAGCTTGTGATCAGTTTGTTGAGTGATATTACCGCTGTCATCAAAATGAATTTTGCTACCCATGCGAGATTGAATATTAATTTCACCGGGTTTACATTCGGGTAACGATAGGCCAAAAGGCAGCACGTTCGAAATATACGGTTTATCAACCTGACCAAACGCAAAGGATAATTCAACAATTGCGCCCTCTTGTGGAAACTGAACCATACCGCCACCATTGAAACAAAAGGAACCTGTCAGCGCGATATTTTCCATCACTAAACCTGTCTCTTTGCCTGTGCGATCGAGTAGTTTTGCGCTGACTGCATAACGTGGACGAAAACGGTCAGATACATCACCTTCATTGACGTTTTCATTAATACTGGTCACGTTCGCCCATACCGGCACATGCCAACCGTTAGCAATTTCGGGGTAATGTTTTTTAATAATCAGTGCGATTTTATCGTCCATTTGCTCCCCTTAGTCCATCCAGGTTAAAAGCATTTTATTTTTGTTTTGTTGAATGGTGCGAACCCGTTGGCCATTCACCATTACGCCAGGACGGAGCTGTGGCATACAGGGTACTTCTACCGTGTTAATACTGGCTTGAGATATCAAATCATAAGCAATGGGAATATTGCGGGCGTACCACATTGAATCTAACCAACTGCCAACAAATATCCGACCATCGCCCATTTGTTGCCAAAGGTATTTAGGAATATCAAACGTATCACCAAGCGAGTCTAAAAGCGCAAAGCCTGTCCCGTGGTTTATCACATGTGGCACTGGTGTGTTCATGTAATCCGCATCGAGAGACACAAATTCTAAGCCAGTCATAGTCGTCACTTGCGTGAGTAATTCTTTTAATGTGGTGTGCTGAATGGATACCGGCAACGAGTTTCGTAATGCGCCAACAAGCTCACGGCAAAATAGGGAATATTGTCCCTGGTTAATCTGTTTATAGCTTTCAACGTACCCCATGAAATAGCGCATCATTTTGCCATCGTAGCCACATTCATAAGCGATCACTTGTTTCATGTTGGGCTTAACATTGGTCATGATGGTGGCATTACCTGGCATTCGATAGCCGAGGTTGCACATCACACTCATTGGCGTCGCTTCTGCATTCCCCACATATAAGCGTTCATTAAACTTCATGATACATACTCGCCTAATTTGCTATCCATATAAGCCAAGGTGCGTTCAAAGCCTGATAAATTCGCATCAGGTGGGATATTGTCGTTTTCCTCTAATTCACTTGATTCACTATCACCCCCTAAGCTTTGTTGCTGCGCTGGCGCGAGTTCATCACGTTGTTGTTTACGCTCTGGAACCGATAGCTTTTCCCGCATTGAAAAACTCACCTTCCAAGCGAGTGGATCGGTTAATTCAATGACGTTTAACTCACCACTGAAACAAGCTTGGTAAAACTTCATTGCATCCGCAGCTTCATTTCCAACGCGATAAACTAAGCGTCGCCCTGTCGCGGTATCAATTGCCTCAGCAAATTCCGTGATTTCCGTTAACCATTCAGGGTATTCAAACGGCACGACTAAACTCACGGTCATTTCTTTGGCTTTGGTTCCGGTTTCCGCACTTTCGGTACCACTGCCTTGACCACTTAAGTCTGAATCTTTAAAAGGTAATTTGATGCTGATATTCATCTCTTTACCATTCACCATTTTGTTATTGAGTCGTAATGTCATAAACCTACTCCACGCCAACCATTTGATAAAAGAACGTAGGAACGGTATCGCTCACCATTACTAAAATTGTGCTATACGGCTCTTCGCTCACGGTGGTGTCCTGCAGCTGTTTTGCCATTTGACTTGTTGTGCCGGTTAATTTAATTGCGGTGCAATCACCTTGAAAAGTCGCGATAAAAGCGTTCATGTCATTAACCAATTTCGACAACACCTGATTCTTTTTATCAGCCAGTTGTTTAAGCCTATCAACTGGATTAGTACCCGATTCTGCAACGCTTTCACTTGTGGCCAACTCTGCATTTAGGTATTGATAAGTAGTAGTTAATGGCTCGCTAAATTGAAAATTATCCGATCGCCACCTTGGGTTTAAACGCGCGGTCGGTACCTGCATTTTTTCAACGGGCATGACCGCATGTTTTACGGCTAAGTGATAACAGTGAACCCATTCAGGGAAAGGCATTAATTGGATAATAGTTTGTAGGTTTTGAGCAAAGACCGATTCACTTGAAGAGCTAACAATCAAAGCCAAGCCATAAGAACCAGTGATCGCATCACGGCTATCATTGAGCTTTTCAGCGGCAAACGTCAGTGCGGTATTGGCCGATAGTTTTCCATCGTTACCGACTCGATATTGATAAGGATTAAAACCAATCGCGAACCCCGAAAACAGTAATGCGTTAAGCTCATTTCGTAATACGTTAAGCTCAGCCGCGCTATTCGCTAGGATACTTGGGGTATAGACAGGCGATTGAAGACCATCAAGCTTGGCTTTTTGGCTACTCACTTGCCCTTTTAACTGATCGATAAAATCCGCTAACGGTTGGTGAATAGCATTAGAGGAATCAGGAAATGACATCGCCATTACGCCACCAATAGCGAACTAGGCACTAAGTATTTCACCTTCACCGCAAACACAACTGCAGTGGAGTTCGGGCGTAGTAAATCGGTGCCATTTTCGTTTACCGTGATGGTGTGACTATGAGCACCTGCACTTTGCATGGTGTGGTTGTGCGCTCCCATTGCAACGGTGTGGTTGTGGGAACCAATGGCAACTGTATGGCTATGGTTGCCATTAGTTGAAGACGTATCACTTGCATGTGAAGCTTTATTATACGAAGAATAAGCAGCACCTTGAGAGGGTGATGAATTTCCCATCCATGTATACGTTGTATGACTATGATTCCCCGTAGTATTCGTTGTTTTATTCCCCAAATCCTTAGTAGACACTGTCTTGGTACCTAAATCTTTATTATCAATTGTATGACTATGTGCCCCTATTGAATTAGAACTTGCGGTATGCGCATGCTTTAAAAGTTGCTGCTCAAGTGTCGTTCCAGCCGGAACCTCGTTACTGGCTTGATGTAAATACGGATGTTTTGACCAATCAGGCAGCGTAAGTTCATCATCGGTAATCCCCAAATATTCGAAGTAATCAGGATAATCCGCTTTGGTAATGGTTTGACCTAAAATTGGTAAATACTCAGCATCCATATCATTGGCCATATAAATTCGCACTCGGCCTAACTTTCCTTCCATTTGACGCATAATCGCGGTGATTTGGTTTAAGCTAATTTCAGTTTCTGATTTTTTCGCATATTGCGGATGTGGGTCTTTAGATGAGTTTAAATGATCAGTTCGCCAATCCGGTGAACGTAAATCTTGAATGCCTGACGTAGTCAACTTTGCGACTGGCGCGCTGTAATAGGTCACTCCATTGTCAATCCAAGTATTCTCAAGCGAGTCGGCAACTTTGGCTTCAGTAAATGTTTTCCATTCACTGGTAATATCGCCTTGAAAGCTCGCGACCAAATACACTGTTTTAGGTAAAACAATTCCCGTCATATCTAACGTTTGAATCGAGGCATTCACACACTTCAAACCGCCAACATAAGCAACGCCAGGTGCAATATCAATAAAGTGATTATCGGCTTGATTCACTGACACTTGGTAGCCACCATCAATAAAACCAGCATCACCATATAGCGCCAAATTATTTTGACGTTGACGCTCATCGATGGCGGTAAAACGGTTATTAAAATCCAGTTGCCAGGTATCGGCATCGACGACAATTTGAGTCAGTTCCGAGGCGTTCAAATAAGGCGTAATAATATTACGCGTCAGCGTGTCACCTTCAATGCCATTGGTTGGGTCGGCAGCTTCTTTGGTTTGTGTTTTTAAATGGATAATAGCACCGGCTAAATCCATCTCACTGTTCACAAGATAGATGGCGTTAAAATCAAAGCTACCGACATCGGTACCAAGAATGATCGAGTACACCACGGCATTCGGGTTTATTTTGCCTTTTTGTGTCACAGGAAAACGCCCTACTATTTGTTCTTCTGGCGGTAGTGTTTCGTCTGGTGAAATATCGGCTTCCACATCTAAATCAGGAATATTGGCAAACACAAACTGATCGAGTACCACAGATTGATTATTGGCTTCACATTCCGCTTTATAGCCGGCTAACGCATTGGTTAAAATATTCTTACTCATAATCTTTATTCTCCGGCTGAAAACTGACAAACATAAGTTTGGTGCGTCCAACTCATCTCACCGTGAAACACGGTTAAATCATCAATTGTGTTACTTACGTTGTATTCATAACGTCGACACGTTGCGCCATAGGTTTGAATCAATAAATTAACCAAGTCTCGATTATCTGAAAGCGTGGCATCGTCCAATTCAATCGTCACAATGTCCCAATCTCGTTCTGGTTGGCGCTCTTTAATGTCGTAAATCTGAATACCTAACCGTGCAAATATTCGCTTTATGCCTATCGTCATGCCAGCATCTTGCGCATTCAAAAACGCATAATTCACACGCTTGCGATAAATCATTTCATCCTCACCATCAAGGCGAGTGATCTTACGTTGCCAGGCTTCGGCATCGACGAGAATGAGATCACACGTTAATAAGTCGGTTTTGCTTAATGGCAAGGTTAGCCATTGTTCAACTTGTTCCCAAAAACCCTGCCCTGCAGCGGCTAACTTTTTCAGATCGCCTTTATTCATCCAGAACGGTAATTGAATTAAGTTCATCATTACGTCCTTGGTGTTTCAGTTAAGGTCAGCGATTCAATACGTGGAATTTCTAAGCCTGTTTTAAAATCTCGGCTTTCGGTATACACCGACTCAAGACCAATAAAGGTATTACGCAGCTCTTGGTTTAAAGTTGAAAAGCTAAACAATGATTGTGGCCAAACTAACGTCGCTTGGGCGTAAGCTTGGTTTTCCCGAAAAACACAACGGATATACTGTTCAACATCACCCATCAAAATGGCTTTATCGGCTTCTTTTAAATTCGCGACGGGCAAAATCTCAAAGCTTAAGTTCATAAGTTTTTCAGGCAAAGCCATTGCCACCATGTCATCGCCTAAACCGCGATAACCATCTTCAACCACCGCTTTATTTATTGCATCGAGAAACGGCTCACTCGGCACACCGCTATCAAGCAGAATGTAAGCATTAGCACTACCTGGCCCACGAGGCGCGCCATGCTCAATATAAATTTGTTCGGTTTTCACTCCGCCAAATTCGGCCATGACAAGCTTGTATTTATCATCAATAAACCAGCCAGACACCGAGGTATATTGAGAACGATAACGTTCGCGAGCTTCAGGATCAGATTCTTTATCCGCTCCAGGTACGGTTAACCAATCGTCAGGGTTATAAACTCGAACTAGACCAGGGACAGGCGTTTGAGGTATTTGGTAATAACCGCTTCCCAGGTTGTAGCTACTACCAACCTTTTCAGCAATGCAGTTCACGGTATCTAACGTGCTACCTTCGGGTAATGTGGTGTCTTGTGATAAAAGCAATTTATACACCACACCATTGATACGCTCGGTGCTAATGGTAAAGCCTGCTGGCAATACAATTTCCGGTGAATTGTCATCACGTTCAAACACCACAATGCCTTGAGCTTTTACCGCTTCTTTGCGCTCAAGATTGACCGACCAAAGCCACAAGTCCAGGTAATGACCTGTTGCGGTTCGGACGAACGATTGAGGAAAAACCGTAGTCACTAAAAATGACATCAACCAGAAATAAGGCTTCACGATCATGGCTTCAATCAATCGCCAAAATGGTGAAAATTGAGAGTCATTGTTGATATAAGAACCTTGCGCTTTCACTTCATCATTAAAGTTTTTCAGCACTTCTTCTTCGGTAATAGGTACGCCGGCATTATCAAGCACATCGATAAAGTCTTGGTTTAGATCATCAGTTACAGCCATGTTTGCAAGCCTCCAAAATCGTAGCTGGTTGCCGTCAGCAAACGCTTGTTATCCATCATCTGAATTTTTGCACTGCCTGGTACAATCCGTAGGTCATTTTCAACTAATAAGATAATGCGATATTCCACATCAGCAATTTCACTAGGGCTACGTTCGGCAACTAACTCAACCGCTAAGCCGCTTTCTAAAATGGCGTGTTTGAGATCCTGCGCAATCACAGTACGGTCATTGATAATGGTCGGGTTTCGACCTGCATCTAAAACCACATCTTCATTTTCAATAAACAAGTCACGGAATATATCGTCGGTTAAGTAATCGATCATGGTGCCACCATTGCCATATAAGAATTCATGGCCATTGCATCTGGCGCATTTTGAGTATTGAAGTTCACGGCCCCAATTTGTGTGCTTTGGGTCGTTTGTTGATTTTGGTTATTGCTGATCATGTAAGACGGCATTGTGGCCACACGGTTAGCATCAGTAGAACTACTCACGCTCGGCACCCGATTGTTCATGTCGGTAAGTTGTTGCTCGGTATCAACCGAAGATTCAAAGCCAAAGAAATTCTTAGTGCTAGACCAGGCATCTGCGCCCATATTTTTTGCACCATCAAGCACGCCACTACCAAAATTTTTCACGCTATCCCAAGCTTCACTCACCATATTTTTAAATTCAGATAACAACTGAATGAAGTATTTAAATTTTTCTTCAATCGCTTTAAACCACTCGGTATTAGCAATAGCAGCGGTAAAGTCATCCCAGTAATACCAGAGCGCCACAACCGCAGCGATAACACCAACAATCAACACCCCAATCCAACCAAAAGCAGCAAAGAAAGCAGCGCCAACACTCCAAATCATAGGAAGCATTGTGACTAACCCTTTGGTGATCAAAGCAAGGCCAGAGAATAAACCCATTGAAACAACTTTAGAGACAATCCAAATTCCAGTAAGGCCAGTCCAGGCTAAAGAAGATACACCCGTAATTATTGCCATTGTTGCCATTGCAGCAGTAAGCCCTGCAACACCAATAACTAAATAGCCTACGACTTTGGTTAAGTTAGGGAATAAAGTTGTCCACCGACGAATAGTATTGGCACCGCCAGTCATATAGGAAATAAGTGGCATCAGTGAACCAGATAACGCCTGCCCGAATACGATACGAACGTTATTACCTGCTTGTGCGAGTTGTTCATAAGGGTCAGCAATAGCCGTGGCCATTTGTTCGGCTTTACTCATATCGCTAACCTGATTAAGCGATTGAATATTGGCTTTTAGTGAGTCGGTTTTATTCCAAAGTAAATCCAACATACCTGCAGCTTGAGTACCAAACGCTTGGCCTAATAAACCTTTTTGTTTGGTTCCTAAATCACTGCCTAATTTTTCTTTTAATTTATCGATAATATCGACCATGCCAAGGGCTTTACCATCGGCACCACTTAAGCTGATCCCTAATGTTTTTTCAGCCTTTGGTAGTGCATCTAAAAAACCAGCATAAGCGGTACCAGCTGTCGCTCCTTTTAGTGTTGATTGAAGTTGGCCAAGTATCGCGAATTGTTCACCAGAGCTAATGTTGTAGTTAGCCGCGCGAGCACCTAAGCTACCAAAAGCCTCATTCATGGCATTACCATTGGTTTTGAACATTTTCACCGCCGTAGCGGTTTGACCTGCAATCTGCTCAACCCATTGGCCTTTTCCCATTTTCTTGGCGTTCTTTTCAAAAATGCCGTACATGGTTCCCATGTAATTGGTAATAGTTGCGGTATCCGCTTTCGTCGCGGTCGCAAGAACGGCAGACGCATTGGTAAATTGAGCAAGATTATTCGCTGACAGGCCATCGATGGCCGATTGGATATCATAAGAAGCGCGCACAAATTCAGTTGCAGAAGATCCATATTGCTCGGCAAAGTCCATCGCTTGGTTTTGAACAATGTTAGCTGTTGCACTACCTCCATCGCCTAATAGCGACATCAACTCACCACGAGCGGCATCCATCTCACGTGCAGGATTTATCAGCGCGCCAAGTGATTGACCTGTCCCCCACAAACCTGCGGCACCAGTACCAATCGACATCCAGCTTTTTTGGGTTTGTTGCGCGGTTTTTTGCATGCTGAGCATATTGCTACGCACGCTTTTAAAGCCCTTTTGAGTTTTATCAATCAGGCTAACGGTAAACTTGAGATCCTTAGTTGAGGCCATATTACAAGCCTCCTTGGTTTAGAATATCTTTCACATCCGGTGACAAGGTGTTATCCAATACAGCTTGGGCACAAGGGTCATTCCACAAAAGCGAAACCGACTTTGCCAGGCTACTGGACGTCACTTTGTTCATCATGTCAAAAAGCAATGATGACTCTTTATCAAACTGATTTTGAATTGCATCGAGTGATGATTGATAACTCTCACCCAACGCATCAAATTGATTCATAAAATCATTGATATCGAGCGTGCCGGCTAAAAATGAACTAATGAGATCCAGCTGTGATTGCGCAGTTTGTGAAATGGCATTAAACATAGGGTCAAGCTCACCCATGATAGAACCCGTCACGTTGGTTAAATCGCCACAACCTTGTACGCCTTCTATACGGTTTACTGAACTCGACATTTGAATATTGGTAAACACATTGTCGCAATTGGTTTGCATCGTCGTTTGAGCAGAAGACAATTCAACCACTGAGCTATTCACTGGTGCTTTTGCTGAATCCACCCACTCTTGAGTAAAGCCAGGGGCAGGCGGTGTAGCGATAGGTAAAGCATCAAGCGCACTACTCACACTGTTTAAATCTGAAATTGAATTGTCAGCCACAGCAATACTTGGGCTAGATAACCCAAGACCATTCATCACAATTTCATCGTACAGTGCATCACTCATTGCATTACCTATTTAGATTTGGGAAACAGCTTAGCCGCCCCGTTATTGACCGCCATCGACATTAGTTCAAATTGGTGCTTGTCTAACCATATCGCCCTAGCCAAATTTTCGGGCGTATCCTCGGCATCAGGCAGGTGATACGCTCGTAATGACAGGATTTGGCTTAACCGGTTCTTGTCGTAACTTTTTGCTAGGGCTTCAATCAGTCCAATGTTGAACCGACTTCTGGTGCGACTTTGGCAACCACTTCACCCATGAAGAAATCCAACATGCCAGGCACTTTGATCGCTTCATTTAAAATATCTTGATGCTCATCGAGTACAGTTTGCTTTAGGAACGTGGACGCAGAGGCCGTCATGGTGGTTTTCGGATTCTGGCTAGCATTCAAAAAGTTGTTGTACTCAAACACGCCAACTTTAAAGGTCACCCCTTCGTGAATACGTTGGCCGTTAATCACTAAAGGCACCACAATGGTTTTGTCACCCTGTAGGCTTTTCAGTAAATCAATGGCGCTCGTTTCGGTTGCTTGTTCAATTTGCTTCGTCATTGCTTTGGTCCTGTTTATTTTGAATAGTGATTTGTTGCTGTAATCCATTGAGTTGCTCAGCAACATGAAAATAGGTTTTGTAGTTACGTTCGATAACGGGCAAAGCTAAATCTAGGTTGCCAGTTTCAAGAACATCGTTATCAATTGACTCCAGTTGCATTGGCGGTGGAACCATTGAGGCTTGCGCGACTTTGCACGTCATAGGGATTTGTGGCAGCGTTGTGGAGCTGCATCCAACGACTAACATCAACACCACACTTATCATC
Source organism: Vibrio sp. S11_S32 (assembly GCF_014694465.1). Lineage (NCBI taxonomy): Bacteria > Pseudomonadati > Pseudomonadota > Gammaproteobacteria > Vibrionales > Vibrionaceae > Vibrio > Vibrio sp. S11_S32. Next base: position 28,173 of record NZ_JAAUWS010000010.1, read on the forward strand.
AGGATTCGGCTTGCGTGAAACATACTTGATGATCTCCTTTTCCACTGGCACAAACACTTGGTGTACTTGATTGGCCTTTTCAGCGACTTGTTTATTTGCTTGACTGAGCTGACTTTCAAGTTGTGCTTGATCGTTAATAAATTGTGTTTTCTGTTCGCTTAACTTAGTTTCATATTCAATCGAGGCTTGGTTATAACCACTTTTGTAACCGTGGGCTTCCACAGCGACTAAGGTCGAAAAAATCAATCCAGCAACAACGACACCAATAATCAATTTGGTATAGTTCATAGTTAATCCTTAACGATGGTTAACGTTGCAGATTCACCGGCTAACTCGGCCATAAGCGAATTAAAAGCTGCAGTGGAATTCAATACGCCCCATTCACCATTGACCGTGCCGAATTCAACACCTGGAGCTAAACAACCTTCTAAATCACTTGGCGTATTGGCTTTGTGAATAAGAATGTAAGAACGCAAACCGCTACCATCACGAGTGACACCAAGAGCAAGCTTTTCAAGTGCGTAACACTCCCCAAACTTCGGTGATTGATTCGGGTATAAATCGTAAGTGCCTTCTGGAATACACGACTGATTAGGCTCATTATTGCGCCACGCTTTCTCAACGACGCAACACACTTTTGAACCATCTTGGCGATATAAAATCGAATACGTTCCAGCTTCAAAATAACGGCGCTTTAATACGTAATGCTTAACCATTAGCGCTTACTCCATAAGTTTTTCAATGTGGTTAGGAAGGATTTAGGGTCGCTTAATACCTGATCAGCAAAAGCGTTTAATAAATCCAAAACATATCGGTTTAAGTAAGCACAGCAACCGACAATCACCGCCCTTTGGTTATCACTTAAATCCATATCCATTAAGGCAAGATTGACGCCATAAGCCACAAAGCCTACGAAGACAATTCCAGAAATAATGGTCTTAAAGCTATGGTTATTGGCTTTAAACAAACTGGCAATACAGGCCAGCAAGAACATCACAATCACCGATGCACTTTCTTGCAGCTTGTGACTAAATTCATTCAGCATGACAACCCTTAGCGCAAGTGAGCGACTTCGTCTGAATCGAGATACGGCACATCATTGATCTTGATAAAGTCTTTGCCCGTCACGTCAAATTCCACCTTATGCACCAGACCATCTTCACTGGTGGTATCGATGTCTAATAAATCGGATAACTTCATCTTGCAGCCATACGCGCCAACTTTGAGTTTTACGGCAGCATCGGCATGCGCCATCACATCAACAGGGTCCATTGCGCGAAATGAACCCGCTTTTTTTGCATCTTCGAGCAATAAACCAAAGTTATAAGAATCAAATTCAAAGCTACCCGTGGCTTCAACACTGCCGCGCAATGTGCCGTCTGGCATGCCTTTGCTTTTCGCCGTCTTGCTGTTATCGGTGATCGATATCGTCATTTTGTTGGCGATGATATTTGAGCTATCAAGTGAGATATCGACTTCTAATGCACTAATTTGTGGCATTGGTTTTTCTCCTAATTACGCTGCAGAGTTATACAGACTTAAATCAACGCCAACACCGATAGTGATATCTTTTTGGCTGTTATATGGGCGGACTGTCACCATGATTTGAGTGGTCGTGTTATTCACCCAAACGATGTCGATTGCCGTCGCTTCTGGTGGATAAATCAAGCCAGGGAACGGCACGCCATTAATGTCTTTACCTACCGATATTTCACGCAATGGCTTAAGATAAAGTTCTTTATTCATTTCCACGCTGTTTGGTGAGCTATTTAACGCGCGGTCAGCAATCGTCGGTAATGCAACCTTGTATACTTCACGACAGGCTTTTAATGCCGGGCGTAAAATTTCAATGACTTTGTAATCACCATTGTCTTTGTCGAAGGTATTGCCGTCTGCCCAGTACCAACCTTCATCACCAGGATAGGTTTGTGGAACGCTGAACTTTTTACCGTCTAGCTGGCTGAAAATGGTATCTGGCATTTCTGCGCCAGTGTTGTCTAAAGATGGGCTACCCATGCCGAGCAATACGCCTGTTTTGGTACGCATTGGCGAATCGGCAATCGTCACATTACGATTACATAAGCGACCTGCCAGAATGCCTAAATCGTTTTCAAATAAGGTAGGAACACACATCACTCGCTCAGAAACCACATCGGTCGTCATAGCTGAAAGCGCTGACACATAATCAGTCCAACTCTGCCCTGCAGGTTCTTCTTCTGTGCCTTGTGTATTATCAATCGCAGGTGCGCACATCATGACGAACATGTATCGAGCGTATTTCGCTTCAAGCTCTTTCATTTTGTCGCCAGCTTCCGTGAGGTCTTTGGCTTCACTGATTGGATCACATACCACCACGCCTTCGTAATTCACGATTTTATTGGCAATATCAACCGCATCTTGCCAAGCCATATCCGCATCGATACCCACGAAAACCGCTTCCCAGTTTTGCCCTGCGTTAAGTTGTGTCGCAATTAAAAATTTAAGTGATAACGACTGCGCATCTTTCGCAAAAATGGTTTCTAAATCCGAATTAGCATTAAGGCCGGTGACTTTTCCAATCAGTGCAGCATCAGAAACTTGACCTACGAAAATGAGCTTATTTTCAACCCCAGCAATGGAATTCACATAAGCATTGATATTTGTGACCTGAATTTTACCTAGCATAATGTTTTACCTTGTTCTGCTTTGTGTAATTTCAACTTCCAATAGCCCTGACACTTCTTGTGAACTCATGCCGAGGTATGGACGTGGTGGAGGTGTAACGTTCCACGACTGTTTTGTTTTCTTGCCGGTTATCTCTCGATATATCGCCCAAAGCTGCCCTTGTTTTAGATTTTCGGTTATCCACTTAACGGTTGGTTTTTTACGTCCTTTACCGCCCTTTCGCTTAACCGTGTAGCCGGCACTTAATAGCACTTTGGCTTGTTTGCGAGTGGCAGGTTCTTGGTACTTATCCGAACCACCACGGATTTTTTTAAGCTGTTTTGCGGTAAACCGTTGCGACTCACCATCTTGTTGAGTTTTACCTGCAATGCCCTTGAGCTTATTTTGATAGGCAATATCGACTTTTTCAGAGCTAGCATACCCAACCAAACCTTTGCCCATTTTGCTGAGCATTTTTTTCCGTTTTCGCCCTTTACGCTTAATAAACGGCTGACCTGTTACTGTGGTTTGATTTCGAATATTGATGCGCGCATCTTTTATAATGGGGCGCGAGATTTTCTTTAAAATTCTCCGCCTTTTAGCCGCAGGCATTCGTATCAATTCAACGGTATTCAGCAAGTGCTCTACATCGTTTTCATCAAGTGAAAATTGCAAGTCAATTGCGCTCATCTAGCCCCACTTGACCATTTTCAGCGGTGTAGATTTTGAAAGGCTCTATTTGCCAGGCTTTACCGTTGTAATTCACATCCCCGCCTTGCGCTTCACGCATCGGAACGTCTTCAATAAATTCAATCGTAATATCCAAATCGGCTAACTCACCCATTTGATAGGCATCGATATCCATGCTTGGTGTCGATAGTTTTAAACGGTCACGCATCGGGTCATTAGCGAATAGCCAGGTCGTCACGCGAGCAAAAATCACACGAGGGTCAATAAGCCCAGTTGGTAAATCTTCAAAGCTAAACTGAGCGGTATATTGCAAACGACACACCACCATGCCATCGCCCATATTTTTAAATGACGGTTTCACATCACCACTCACCATAAAGGCATCAAACTTATCTTTGGCCGTGCTGCCGGCTTTCTTTTCTAAATACTCAAGCAAGTCATTGGATAGCGCTTGCATGTAGGAAGTCGGTTGCGTATCGCTCATATCAGCTTCACCGATGCGGTTGTCATGCTTTTAATTGAGCGCACTGCTCGTTGCGATTCCGCCATTAATTCATCGGATGTGGTTCGACTTTCTTTACCTACGTTTTCCGCTTCATCTTTACGGTTAACGCTGGCGAAATGCGTAAGCAACAAGGCTTTGGCTCGACTATGTACCGCATTCTTATACATAGTGACGGCAATACTCTCACCGCCGATATTGCCTTGGCAGTCACTGGCTTGTTCAATGCCACGGTCTTCTTGTAGACGCTGCCAAGAAAGCAATTCAATGTTAATCGCAGCCATACTTTGAATTAATGTGCTGCGCTTTTGCACGTTGTCATATTCGGTTGGAATGCGACGCTCACGAACAAAATCAGAAATAGAGATGCTTGGCCAAAACTCACCATCATTGCTGATCACATCATCTGGTTGATTCGGCTCTGTGGTTTTTTGTGCTTGAAACATAGCGACCTCTCTTTCTTTAATGGGTGTAGCTAAAACAGCAAAATCACATTCTGTGCCCATTGGCGGATGCTATTTGCTGAATAGCTACGGTGGGGTTGGAGCCTTTAAGCCTCTAGCACGCTTTCATTTGATTCAGGATCTAAACCTTCACTAAGCCTTGCTAAACGCTTTTTAATTTGAGTAATTCGAGTACCCACACCGGAGTTAGTACCCAAATTTGCATGGGTATAAATGGCATCGGCTTGTTCAAACAACGCCAATGCTTTTTGCAATAATTCAGGGTCAGCAACATGGGTTACTTTCACTCCATGCTTGCCTAGCACCATCAAGCCTGCTTGCTTGTAATACTTAACCATGACAATTTCGTAGGGCTTCCACACTTCAGTGACGTATTTAAAGATTTGGCTAAAGTACGGCTCTACTGAATGCCCTGCTTTGTATTGAGTGACGGTCCAGTTAAAAACCATATCGGCTACGAAATCAGGGATTTCAGATTTAAAGCCTTCCGGCATCGTTGCACCTAAATCAATTAACATTTCTGCCAATGGGATCGCCACCGCTAGATCATTAATATCAAATAGCCACACCATCATTTGCGCTAAGAAATCATTAGGTGCATCAGTACGGTCAAGGTACGGACGATAATGAGGCATCACACGAGCTTTAAACGCGATTTTGTCTGCATGTTGCTTCATGTTTTTCAGCTTGCGCTTATCCTCTGCAAGCGTGCCTCGAACTAGCGACCAATCCGACTGGGGTTGGGGTGAATGCGTACTAGAAAAAGCTGGCGTAATGCCTTTCGCTATTGCCTGTTTCACTAATACGCTTTCTCGGTTTAATCGTGCTCGTCTACGTTGCAGAGGTGAAGTCATGTGAATGCCCTTATCGTATTGCTTATGCTGGTTCAGTTACGGTGAGTGTTGCGCTTGCTTTCACGCTGCCACCTTCACCAATTGCAGTTACTTCCACGGTGTAATCGCCTGCCGCTTTTCCAGTGGTATCAATTGCGCAAGTATCTGAGCTTTCGCCTAAATCAGTACCATCAAGCGTCCACGAGAATGAATCAGCATTGTCAGCCACTACGGTAAAGTTTGCCGTATCACCAATGGCCACAGACGTATCTTGCGGTTCTGTGGTAATAGCTGGTGCAGGTGGTGCAATATCTTTTGAACCAATCACAATCGCGTTTTCATCAAACGCAGCGTACTTTTCTAGGTCTTCCACCATGTAGTCCTCCATACGCCAGTAAGATGACTCGACACAACCTGCATCATCGTTATCTTTCACCTTGCGACGTTTGTTGCCTTTTTGGTTATAGATAGAAAGGTTGGCCCAGGTCGTCACGACTAAACGGTTACCAGGGAAATACGGTGGAACATACGCAGGCATGCCAGCAATAGACTGATCAAGTTTTTGCGCAGCCATGTGCTCACTCGGCTTATCCGCTTCGGTGTAAAGTTTGTATTGCTGAGCGGCAACTAAATCACGACCAATTAACACAATCGCGTCATGCGCTTCACGATAACGCTCATGCAAGTGGTTATTTTTCAAATCACTTGCCATTGCATCGACTGTTTTATAGTCATACAAGGGCTTACCGTCAGCGTCTTTGGTGCCGTCAGGGTCAAAGTAAATGATGTCGTCGCTAGTGTTAGCTGTTACCACTTGCGCAGGGGCTAAACGCTTCACACGTGCGTGCCAACCTTCGTTTACATCTTCACCATTAGGGAATTGCTCTGGATCGGTTTCTTCGGCAGCGTGTGTACCATTCCAGCCAACACGGATTAAATCGGCCGCAAACTGATCGTTGGCATATTTAGTCAATAGCTTATTAAATTCGCCTTGTTTACCAGCGTTAAGCCAAATCGCCACTCTCTCCCACTCCATTTGCACCTTAGAGTCGGTTTTCTTCAACTTATAGGTATTACCGTCAATGGCTGGTGTCGTACCAGCAAAGCGACCTTTTTTCACACGACCAGTGGAAAGTTGATCTTTACCAACCGTTACGGCTTGGCCTTCGGTTTGCTCTACATCAAGAAAGTTGATGCGTTTTAGCATTTCAGCCGATGCCATTAACGCTTCTTTTAATTTGGTTTCTTTCGGTACAGACACTTCAAAATATTCGGAAGTGGTCTCCACGTTGAAAGATTTCGCCATACCTGAGCAGTAATTTTTTACCGCCTTGCGTAAGGCTTCGGTTCGCATACCTGACATAAATGTCTCCTAGAAATAAATAATCGAGTGAAAAACTAGCGAATTAAACGAAGTGATCTTCCGCTTCACCGCCTGTTTGCACACCAAAGTCAGTACCAGGCTGTTCACCTGTTGCTTGCTTTAGTTGCTCACTGAGTTTTGTAAGCTGCTCTTGAATAGCTGAAAGCTCGGTAGATTGTTCGCCTTTATCTTCTGGCTCACCCTTTTCTAATTGAGCATACTTGGCTTGCAGGTCTTTATGTTCTGCCTGCAATTCTGCAAATTGCTCTTCAAGCGTTTTCGGCTCTTCTGCCGGTTGCCCGCCTTGTGAAAAGGTTTCTAGTTTTTCAGTCAGTGCGGTTAACGCCACGGTTAGCTTTTCAGCCTGTTCTTTTGAAAGACTCATATCAGAATCATCCTCGGGGTCAGTTGTAGTTAAATGTTCATCAGGGGTGGATTGATCATGGGTTGAACCTGCAAAGAAGTTCTTTAATTTAGTGAAGAACTTTGCTTCTTCTGTTTCAGTTTCTTGCTCAGAAAAGCTCAATTCAACGGGGAGGAATTCACTAAATAAATGGGTTTCATCTTTTGGCTGACCACAAGAAAACTTAAGTTCTTCAGTGCCTACGCTGGCAGGCTTTGGCGTAAGTGCTAGGCCGGTTAAATATGCCTTGCCTGTGTCCTGAAAATTCGTATTAATTTCCATCGAGGTGTAAAGCACTTCTTGTTTTGCCAAAGCGATTAATTGTTCTTTAGGTTCGATATTTGCCAGCAAAATTGGATTGCCGTCTTTCTCTCCTAATTTCAACGCCAACACTTTTCCATAGCTACCAGCCCAACGAGGGTCCCAATGATTTAAGTTAATCACTGCGCCATATTTTTCCGCGTCATAACTTTCAGCCATTTCAGATAACCAGTTCTTTTGAACATTACGTCCATCAACTGTTTTTCCTGCTGAGCCGATACGCTTAAAACCTGTTTGAAGTGGCATAAATAAAACCTAAGAATGTGTTGTGTTTTTCAATACAACTAGATTAACCAACTTGATTTTATTTTTCATAAAGCCTTGTTGTTAAAGGGCTTATATACAACAAAGGGAAAAGATTACGAGGTGGGATGTCGTTAATATTGAAGCATGAAAACGACACGTAAAAGCAAGTATTCAGACGAAATAAAAGCCAAAGCAAAAGAGCTTTATCTGGCTTCTCTGACTCCTACCGAAATCGCGAGAAAATTGGGTATTAATAGCCCAAGGACGGTGTATAGCTGGATAAATAAAGGCAATTGGAACTCGTTGATGTCTGAGTTCAGTCTTGAGATGCAACTTGAAAACCGCGTGCTGGAACTCACCAAGCGTGAAAAGAAAACCAAGACCGAACTCGATGAAATTGATCGCATCGTTGATAACCTGGTTAAAATCCGCAAAGCCAGCTGCGAACTTGAAGAACGCTTTCAATCACTCAAAGAACGTGAAGCCAACCTAGACAACCACTCAAACTCAAGCGGTACAGCTAAAAGCTCTGGCAAAAAGAAAAAGCCAAGACGAAATGATGTTTCAGACCTAACCGAAGATGATTTTCAAGAATGGATTGATTCCCTTTATAAGTACCAAAAAATTCAATTTAATGCCCGTAAGCACAAAGAGCGGTGGACATTAAAAAGTCGTCAAATTGGTTTAACTTATGAAGCGGCTGGCGAAGCGTTATTTAAAATGGTTGTGGATGGAAAGACTCAAGTTTTCCTTTCGGCATCACGAGCACAGGCCGAAGTATTCCGCTCTTACATGGTACACATTGCTAAAGAGTTTTTAGACCTTGAGCTAACAGGGAACCCGATTCGCTTATCCAATGGCGCAACGGCTCACTTTCTCGGTACCAACTTGAACACCGCTCAATCTTATTCAGGCGACGTCTACATCGATGAAGCATTTTGGATCAATAAATTCGACAAGATGTACGAAGTAGCCTCGGCAATGGCCACACTTGCTGATCGAACTATTACAGTATTTTCAACACCATCAACCAAACAGCACAAAGCTTATTCACTTTGGACGGGTAAATGGTGGAAAGGTAAAGATCCGAAACGAACAAGCATTGAATTCCCTACCGAAGATTTAGAATACAAGGTATTACGAAAGACACCGCAAGTATGCCCAGATAAACGCTGGCGCTTTGTTATCACCATTGATGATGCCATTGCAGGTGGTAACAACAAAATTGATAAAGAAGACCTTCAGGAGCGTTATAGCTCGGATGCGTTCGCTTATCTTTTCCTTTGTCAGTTCATGGATGAAGCCGACAGCATATTCCGCTTAGCTGATATTGAAAAATGCCCGATGTTTATGGGTGAATGGGAAGACTTCAACCATCAATCAATGAGACCACTTGGTGATAAGCCTGTGTGGATTGGCTACGACCCATCACGAATTAACGACCAGGCACGCTGTTATGTCATCGCCCCACCGGATGATGAATATAAATATTTTCGAGTGATTGAAGAGCATGAATGGAAAGGATTTAACTGGCAGTGGCAATCAGACCAAATCGAGAACTTAACGCATAAATATAACGTTCAGCATATTGGTGTGGATTGCTCTGGTATTGGTAGCGGTGTAGCCGAACAAGTACAAGCTTTTTTCCCAAGAGCCATGCTGATCAACTACACCTATCAATCCAAACAGGACCTAGTGTTAAAAGCCCTTGATGTGGTTCACCAGGGACGTTTGCGCTGGCGAGATGATTTTAAAAATATTGGCGTGTCGTTCATGGCAATAAAACGTAAAACCACCGGACACGGCAACATGACATTTGTAGCAGAACGCAGTGAAGAAACAGGCCATGCAGATAGCTTCTTTGCTATTTGTCACGCCCTTATCAAAGAGGGATTAAACGTGGCAAGACGTGGGAAAACAACTTTAAGATTAGGTTTATAAGATGGCAGATGATCAATTAATTCAGTTAGACGATATTCAAGTAAGCAATCCAGAGCCGCAAAATAACCAAATAACCCAAATAGAGTTTGGTTCTATTGAGCGCATCCCGACGCCTGCCGAATATGATGAAGTCACCTTTGATGAAGCACTCGGTATTTATACCCCACCAATTGAACCTGATGACCTTTCCGACATGATGATAGCGAACAGTTATCACGGTTCAATCGTGGAAGCTCGTGCCCGTATCATTGCAAAAGATTTTATTGAAAATGAATACTTAACCTTTGGCGAGATGATGAATATTGCTAAAGATTTAGTCGGCTTTGGCCAGTGTGGGTTTCAAGTTTTTACTAACGCATTTCGTGTGCCGGTTCGTCTTGGACATGTTCCTTTTCAGCCTATGCGCAAAGGTAAAAACAATCGCTTTGCTCGCCTTAATGAAGACACGAACCAACTTACCTGGTTTAAACCTAATGAAATTGCTCACATTAAACTTTACGACCCTAAGCAGAATATCTATGGCCTACCGGATTACTTAAGCGGATTAGAGTCAGCATTGCTTTCACAAGAGGCTACACGCTTTCGCCGTAAATATTATTTAAACGGGGCGCACTTGGGTTTCATTCTCTACACTACCGACCCGAACATGACGCCAGAAGTCGAGGAAGAACTTGCCAAGGCACTCAAAAATAGCCGTGGTGCTGGTAACTTTAAATCTATGCTTTTGAATATCCCGAATGGGCAAGAGAAAGGTGTGCAAATTCTACCGATTGGTGACATTGCTACCAAAGATGAGTTTGTGAATATTAAGAATATTTCAGCGCAGGACATTATGGTTGCACATCGATTCCCTGCTGGATTATCTGGAATTATTCCAGCACAAGGTAGCGCGTTAGGTGATCCTGAAAAGTACAATCGCACTTACTATGAAAACGAAGTGCGACCAATGCAGAAATTATTGACGGGAGTAAATAAGATTTTCGGCAAACCTGTGATTCAGTTTGCTAATCCATTTAAAGATGAGGCTTAAAAGGCTAAAGAGATTTGATTTAGTGGATTGCTTTGCTTAGCTGGTACTTTTGATAATTCATCAGCTAAAGTATGAATAACACTTACCGTTGTTAGTTCAGCTTTGAATCGAGTAAGGCAATCTTCATTTAGACAATCGCAATATAGAGTTTGGAACATATTGCTTTCATTTCGGCTGGTTCTCACTCGCGTATTGCGACCAGAACAGACTGGACATAGTGGTTTTAAAATTCGCATTGTCATCCCTCCCCAGAGAATATGACCACATTATAACCTACTATTTTAAAATTTGCAGTACTCCTATAGTACGCCTCAACACACAAGAAACCTTTATTTAATTAAAAGTAAGTCCAGTCAAGCATTGGAGCGACGCTGAATCTTTGTAATGGGTAATTTTTCATGGCAGTCTTAATGGGATAAATATCTCTGAATTATTAGGCTAAATATTTTACCATAGGCACAAATGGCATACACCATTGAATAATTCAGCTCGACTACTCTATTTCAGCGACTCCAAGCACGAATTTCCGTGTTTTTATAAAGAAAGGTTCTTATTTTGAATACACGCTTATTACAGCAAGTTCTTGAACGTTGTCAGCAAAAAGGGGTTCGCTTAACCTCGCAACGCCAACAAGTGCTAGAGCTCATTTGGCAACAAAAAGGCTCATCCACCGCTTATGAGCTATTAGATAAATTAAAAATCAATGAACCACAAGCTAAGCCACCGACGGTTTATCGCGCGCTGGAGTTTCTGCTAGAACAAGGTTTTATCCATCGGGTTGAATCGACCAATAGCTTTGTTTCATGCTGTTTTTTTGGTGAGCATAGCCATGAACATAAGCACTTTTCACATTTATTGATTTGCGATCAATGTGGTGATGTCAGTGAGTTGCAAGATGAAGCGTTAGTAGCGCTGCTGACCAAGAATATCGATCTGCATGGTTTTAAGCTGACTAACCATGTGATTGAAACTCATGGTACTTGCAAAAACTGCGTGTAAGCTAAATATCTAGATCTCTAAATCCAAGACACAAAAAAGGTTGGCGCAATGCCAACCTTTTTATTTGCTATAACCATTCCACTTACTATCTGAAATGGTGACTAGTTATCAACTTAAGCTTTAAACGCTTTGAATGCGTTAATCAAACCATTGGTTGAACTGTCGTGCGAATCCACCGCTTTTGCATCCGCAAGTTCAGGTAAGATTTGGTTTGCTAATTGCTTACCAAGTTCCACGCCCCACTGATCAAAACTGAAGATATTTAAAATCACACCTTGTACAAAGATTTTATGTTCATACATAGCAATCAAGTTACCTAATGTACGAGGGGTTATTTGCTTGACTAAGATTGAGTTGGTTGGACGATTGCCTTCAAACACTTTAAATGCCACTAAATCTTTCATTTCTTCAGCAGTTTTTCCTGCCGCCGCAAACTCAGCTTCAACCGTGGCTTTGCTTTTACCAAACGCTAACGCTTCTGTTTGAGCAAAGAAGTTTGACATCAGTTTTTGATGATGATCGCCCACTTGATTATGACTAATAGCTGGCGCGATAAAATCACACGGAATTAATTTGGTCCCTTGGTGGATCAATTGGTAGAACGCATGTTGGCCGTTAGTTCCTGGCTCACCCCAAATAATTGGGCCTGTTTGGTAATCAACCATATCACCATTGCGGTCAACACATTTGCCATTGGATTCCATATTGCCTTGTTGAAAGTAAGCGGCAAAACGGTGCATATATTGATCGTACGGCAAGATAGCTTCAGACTCTGCACCATGGAAGTTATTGTACCAAATACCAATTAACGCCAAGATCACGGGAATGTTGCTCTCAAACTCTGTGCTTGAGAAGTGGTTATCCATCTCATGCGCGCCTTCGAGTAACTCAACGAAATTATCAAACCCAACCGATAAACAAATTGATAGGCCAATTGCCGACCAAAGTGAATAACGACCGCCGACCCAATCCCAAAATTCAAACATGTTGTCAGTATCAATACCAAACTCAGCGACTGATTTAGCATTAGTTGAAAGCGCAGCAAAGTGTTTTGCAACATGGGCACTGTCATTTGCTGTGGCTAGGAACCAATCACGAGCGCTATGAGCATTAGTCATGGTTTCTTGAGTGGTGAAGGTTTTTGATGCCACTAAAAACAAAGTCGTTTCTGGGTTTAAATCTTTTAATGTTTCAACAATATGAGTGCCATCTACGTTAGAGACAAAGTGCATATTCAAACGTGTTTTGCTTGATGCCAATGCTTCCGACACCATGTATGGGCCAAGATCTGAGCCACCGATTCCGATATTCACAACATCGGTAATTTCTTTTCCGGTGTAACCTTTCCATTCACCTGAAACGATACGGTTAGTGAACGCTTCCATTTTTTGCAATACCGCGTTAACGGCAGGCATCACGTCTTGACCATCAACCACAACAGATTTGTTGCTGCGATTACGCAACGCAGTATGCAATACCGCACGGCCTTCGGTTTTATTGATGGTTTCACCATTGAACATGGCATCAATCGCAGATTGTAATTCGGTTTGCTGAGCCAAAGAGAATAAGTGAGTCATGGTCTCTTGGTTGATCAAATTCTTAGAGTAATCCACCAAAATTTCCGAGCCAAATTTAGCCGAGAATTGAGAGAAACGCGCACTGTCTTGGGCAAACAACTCACTGAGTTCCATATCTTGCGCACTTTCAAAGTGAGCGGTCAGCGCTTTCCACGCCTCGGTAGTGGTTGGATTAATATTTTTCAGCATGATGATGATCCTGATGTCTGTTGGATTTATTCCTCTCTATCGATGACATACCGATAAAGCGAACCCCCGATTAAAAATAAATTCACACTCAATCTTCATTGAAATTATTGAGCACATACCCACTCAACTAACTTGGCGGTATGGTTAATTATTATCTGTTTTGATTATCGCAACGATTTCTATGATCGATATTGCGTTATATCATTGATACTGGTCTTATCTATCTCTGTAGCTTTTGTCGTTTTGAATCGTTTTAAAATAGCTGATGTAAGTTAACAAATTTAAAATGGCTGATTAATCATGACGCGGAAGATACTTTCTTCATCGCCCCAAGCCATTTCGGTTCGAACCACAACCCCTTCAACTTGGAAACGGATCGCGCCGCCAACACTGGTTTGCATATCTTTATGCAAGGTTGAGATATCATAGTCATCTGCCACTCGACCAATATCGGTAAACACCACCCACTGCCACCAAGGCACATTGTACAAGTCAAAAATAGGCCAATTTTGCAGTGGCTGCCAGTCGGGCATGACTCGGTATTCTAAACTGTAGTTAATTGCCGCTCGTCCGGTAAATCGTCCACCGGAAAAAGCACGCTGACGAAATATGCCACCAAGGCGAACGCCTGCATACTCTGGCGGACGGTGCTCATTACCCGCACTGCCGTTATCCCAACTTGGCGTACCCGCCGTATAAAAATCAAACGCTAAGACTTGCTTGTTGAATAATTTGCCCAGCGAACCTAAATCCCAAAATTGACTGTTTTGAAATTCCCATGTGGTCCAAGGGTTATCGTTACCCAAGTCGGGCGCATAGGTTAAACCGAGTTGAGTGCGAGAGCCGGTGGTGGTATTACGAATATCATCACGATTATCCCAATCCGCTTTGATCTCAACTCCCCAAGTGGAATTTGATTCATAATCCTCATAATCATCTAAATCACGCGTTTTATAGAAAGGTCTGATCCATAAGGTGGAGACACCACTTTTTAGAGGGTTGGCCGAGGTCACATCTCGAGTTGGCGCGAAACCAGCCGCTCCTCCCAGTTCTGCCCCTAAGCCGATTGGCAGAATATAACGAAAAGAAGCTTGCAAGCGTGATTCTTGGCCATCGCTTTCTACCGAATCGTCATAGTTGGAATTATTGTGCGAGTTCGCGCCTAAATAGTAGTCATAATCTTTAAAGCGAGCGCTATAACCATCCATATTCAATAACCAGTTATTGGCTATTTGGTAGTTATACCCCCCCAAATAGGTCATATAACTGCCTTTATCAGACACAAAGCCAGCACCAATTAAAGCCGCTTGGGGTTGACCGGCACCTTTTAATACCCCTGCCGCGCCAATCGAGTTACCGATACTGCTAGAGATAAAACCAAAAGGCACGACTTTAAAATCGGAATACCATGATGAGCCAGAACCTGATTGCGCTTTTGTGTGAGTTTCAGATGACGATTGAGTATTGTCTGCAGTTGGGTTACTTGGGGTTGGCAAGCTTTTAGGTCCATTAGCACTAACCGACAATGAGGTACAAACTAATACGCCGGCAAGTAAGATCTGGCGTGGCGATAAAAGCGATTTGAACATCATTGCCAATCCATGCATGGAAGGTGTTATTCCTGAGTATATTTTAATATTACGCGGCCGGTCAGTTGAGTGACCAATTCATAAGCAATGGTGCCTATGTGCTGCGCCACCTCTTCTGCAGGTAAATTCTCGCCCCAGAAAATAGCCTCATCACCGACCTCATCTTGACTATCAGGTCCAAGATCCACCGTAAGCATATCCATCGACACACGACCGGCTAATTCAACTCTACGACCATTAACCAAAACTGGTGTCCCGTTGGGCGCAGTGCGTGGATAACCATCACCATAGCCCATCGCGATCACGCCCATTTTAGTATCTCGCTTTGAGGTCCACGTCGCACCATAACCGACACTTTCCCCCACTTTAACGTCCCGCACTGCAATCAAATGTGAAGTCAACGTCATTACTGGCTGAAAACCTAATTGTTGAGCATTAGAATCCGAAAAAGGCGAGATACCATACATAATGATACCCGGTCGGATCCAATCAAAATGGCTGTCAGGCCACATTAAAATACCAGATGATGCAGCCAGAGAGCGCGGACCTAGGTTATCGGTTAGAGATTTAAACACTTGAATTTGTTGCGTTGTGATCGGATTATCTAATTCATCAGCACAACCAAAGTGACTAATAAAGCACAGCGGTTGTTGCACATTATCGCACGCGGTTAAACGCTCAATAAAATGCTCTACCTGCTCAGGCCGAACCCCTAACCGATGCATTCCGGTATCGATTTTTAGCCATACCGTGATCGGTTTAGTGAGGCATGCTTGTTCTAAAGCCAGCAGTTGTTCTTCACAGTGAATCGCCGTTTGTAAATCATATTCGCTAAGCATTTTCACATCACTGGCGGCATAAAAACCCTCTAATAATAAAATTGGTTTTTCGATACCTTCGGTCCGTAATTCAATCGCTTCCTCTAAACGAGCAACACCAAAAGCATCAGCGTCGCCTAAACTCACCGCGACAGGCACTACGCCATGACCATAGGCATTGGCTTTAATGATTGCCGCTACTTTACTCGATGGCACCTGTTGCTTTATCCGTGCTAAGTTAGACTTAAGCGCGGATAAATTAACGTACGCGGTTGCAGCCTGCAAAGCATTATTATTTGCCGTTGGATTTGAACTGTCATTCATACGATTGAGTTACTCATCATCAAATGCAGGGCCTGCATAGTTATCAAAACGGGAATATTGCCCTTGGAAGGTTAATCGAACCGAACCGATTGGGCCGTTACGCTGCTTACCAATAATGATTTCCGCGATCCCTTTTAAATCACTTTCAGGATTGTAAACTTCATCACGATAAATAAACATAATTAAATCCGCATCTTGCTCGATCGCTCCCGATTCACGTAAATCCGAGTTAATCGGACGTTTATCGGCGCGTTGTTCCAAAGAACGGTTCAGCTGAGACAGTGCCACCACCGGAACATTTAACTCTTTGGCCAGCGCTTTCAATGAGCGTGAAATTTCCGAGATTTCTAAAGTACGGTTATCTTGCATGCCTGGCACTCGCATTAACTGCAAGTAATCGACCATGATCATCGACAACCCTCCAGTTTCACGCGCAATACGACGAGCGCGAGAACGTAAATCAGTTGGCGTAAGTCCCGAACTGTCATCAATATACATATTTTTTTTCTGCGTCAGAATTCCCATCGTCGAGGAAATCCGCGCCCAATCTTCATCATCAAGTTGACCGGTACGAATTTTAGTTTGGTCAACCCGAGAGAGTGAGGCTAACATACGCATCATGAGCTGATCAGCGGGCATCTCTAAAGAGAAAATCAACACAGGCTTGTCTTGATCCATGGCGGCATTTTCACATAAGTTCATCGCAAAGGTGGTTTTACCCATCGATGGGCGCGCCGCCACAATAATTAAGTCCGAACCTTGTAGTCCCGCCGTTTTCTTATTCAGATCACCAAAACCGGTATTAATACCAGTGACACCATCTTGTGGCGTTTGGTACAAAATCTCAATCCGCTCAAGAGTTTTGGTTAAAATTGTATCAACACTTTGAGGGCCTTCGTTTTCGGTTGTACGCTCTTCGGCAATGGCAAAGACTTTACTTTCGGCCATATCCAATAAATCGGCCGAACTGCGACCTTGCGGATCATAACCGGCATCGGCGATTTCATTGGCGATCCCAATTAGACTGCGTACCACCGCTCGCTCACATACAATATCTGCATAAGCATTGATATTGGCAGCACTTGGGGTGTTTTTTGCTAAATCAGCTAAGTAAGCAAAACCTCCAACCGATTCTAACTCTTCGCGTTGTTCGAGATGTTCTGATAACGTGATCAGATCTAATGGTTGATTATCATCTAGAATCGATTTAATCGCGCCAAAAATAGAACGATGCGGACGACTATAAAAATCTTTACCGACCACTTTGCCTGAAATAGAATCCCAGCGTTCATTATCAAGTAATAAACCACCTAAAACAGATTGCTCCGCTTCCAAAGAGTGCGGTGGTACTTTAAGAGCATCGACTTGAGAGTCGATGATTTTTCGAGTTTGATTATCAGCCATGGGATCACTTGGTTGCAGATTCTAGTCGTCCATTATAACGGAGTGTGTCGATTTGTAATCACACGATCGCATAAAATACAGAATTAACTCTATAATGACAGCCGTGTTATTATACTCGGCTATAATCGCATGGTTTTATTAACTCTTTATTTTATGAGCTATTGGTTTGATTAACGATTAGTTTGATTAACTTAGGTAAGTGAATTGGCGTCAAAACGTTTATTGCCTCTGTTGTTTTTATTGTGTAGCGGACAAGTTTATTGTGCTGATGCCAATACAACATCAACAGAGATAACACCAGATCCTGTTACCTCACTTTCAGATGAGACTCAAAGTGCGAATCCTGCTGCCTCAAAAACATCATCAACGTCAGATGAAGATAGCGCATCAAATCCGAATATGGCGACGAATAGCGATAGCACTCAAGTAGAAAAACCAGCCATTACCTTTGAACAACCAGTACCAGAAAAAGCCACTGAGGTACAAAGCGATTCCTCAGAAAATAAAACAACCAACGAAACTTCAGGGGCTAACGGCTCAAAAACACAAGCGCCTGAGAATGACAATACTACCGATAGCGAAATCGATGATGCCGCGATTGCCAAATTATTAAATGAAGATGATAATAAAGAGGAAGATGAGGCACCACGAGAACCCTCTCCTTGGACATCAGAGATTGAATTTGGTTACCGCTCCGAGCAAGGCAATGACGATGAACAATCATTAAATACCCGCCTATCACTTTCTTACATTAAAGGTCGCTTACGCAATAATGGCGAAATCAAAATCTACATGAAAAATGAAGATGGCGAAGTCGATGAACGCGAGCAAACCTACCAGTTACAAAGTGACTATAAGCTCAGCCCTAAAATGTATGCTTACGGTAACTTTAAAGGAATCGATTCTAAATATGATTCTTATTTCCATGATTACACTATTTCGTCCGGTTTAGGTTATCAAGTCACCAATACCGAAGATATGAAAGTAGAGGTCGAATTCGGTCCGGGTTATCGTTATCAAGAACCCAATACTGATGAGATCGATGATGATGACGCCATTTTCCCGGAAAATGTGAATGAACCCATTATTCGAGCTAACTTTAATGCCTTCTGGAAACCATTTAAAAATACCTCATTTAACTTTGAAGGTACGCTGGTTTCCGGTTCAAGCAATACTCGTTTTGATTCTGAAATCAGCATTGTCAATCAAATATCCGAAAGCATCGCACTCAAAATTGCCCAATCCCGTCAGCATTTAAGTCGCGTTCCCAACAACTTAGAAAAAACCAACAGTACTGTCACTATCAATTTATTGTTTAGCTTTAAATAATACCCATCGTAGTTATACTAATTCCATTTAATATTTGATCAATTTGAATACGCGAAAAGACGCTAATCCATCCTTAGTCGCTTGAGAAAGCCCATCCATGGCCTTTGACACTTTTCTCTGTACTCAATTTTGAACGATGATTAAATTTATGGAGTTGGTATCATTATCTCGCTCAACATTCAGACGAAAAAAAACCGACTACGAGAGTCGGTTTTTTCATTGTTTCTGAACTGAAATTACTCAGCAGCAACAACTTGTAATTTAACTTCAGCAAAAACTTCAGAGTGAAGTTGGATGCTAATATCAAATTCGCCAATGTTACGTAGTGCGCCTTCAGGAAGACGAACTTCACTTTTAGCAACTTCAACGCCAGCAGCAGTAATTGCATCAGCAATATCGCGAGTACCGATAGAACCGAATAGTTTACCTTCATCGCCTGCTTTAGAAGCAAGAACAACTGCTTCTAATGCGTTAACTTTATCAGCACGTGCTTGACAAGCAGCTAGTTGCTCAGCAACTTTAGCTTCTAATTCAGCGCGACGAGCTTCAAAAACTTCAACGTTAGCTTTAGTCGCCATAACTGCTTTACCCTGTGGGATAAGGTAGTTACGAGCGTAGCCAGATTTAACGCTTGCTTGGTCGCCAAGATTTCCTAGGTTACCAATTTTATCAAGTAGAATAACTTGCATTATCTGAGTCCTCTTAAATTATTTAACTGCGACCAATTACAGATGCTTATCTGTGTATGGAAGAAGTGCTAGATAACGAGAACGCTTGATAGCACGAGCTAGCTGACGCTGATATTTAGCGCTAGTACCAGTGATACGGCTAGGTACAATTTTACCAGCTTCAGTGATGTAGTTTTTAAGAGTTGATACGTCTTTGTAATCAATCTCTTGTACGCCTTCTGCAGTAAAACGGCAGAATTTACGACGACGGAAGAAACGAGCCATGGGCTATCTCCTGATCTTAAATTTGAGTAATGTTGTCAGCATGTAGCACTAATTTTCCCAAACCATTTCGGCCGATCTGATAAGCGACAAAGCCACCTACCTTAATGTTACTGCCTAAAACTAAATGTTGAGTTAATGCTTGCGACCTTTGCCCACTAACGACAACCTGTATACGACAATAAACTTGTCTAGGTAAGTCGGCTTCCATCACTGTCGAACGATGCTCAAGGCTAAAAAAGCAATGGGCGATGCCGGCAGGACTTAGGCTTCTAACTGGAGCTTTTACGACACTGCCGCTTAACTCCAATCGATTGGTCATCAAATATTACTCAGCGTCTGCTTCTGGCTTAGCTTCAGAACGCTCTTCACGTTCTTCACGACGTGGAGCACGTTCAGCACGCTCTTCACGTACTTTAAGCATAATTGATTGCTCAGTCACAGCGCCTTTAGTGCGCATGATCATGTTACGTAGAACTGCATCGTTAAAACGGAAAGCAGTTTCTAGCTCGTCAATCACTTCTTGGCCAGCTTCTACGTTCATAAGAACATAGTGAGCTTTGTGAAGTTTGTTGATTGGGTAAGCCATTTGACGACGACCCCAATCTTCTAGACGGTGAATAGTACCGCCCGCTTCAGTGATAGAACCAGTGTAACGCTCGATCATGCCAGCAACTTGCTCGCTTTGATCAGGGTGCACCATGAATACGATTTCGTAATGACGCATAGGTTGCTCCTTACGGATTATTAGTTTCCACATGGGCTCGGCCGTCCGGAGGAAACAAGGAACGAAAAAAATAAAAGACCGAGATTTCAGGACGGCGAATTGTATAAGAGGCAACCAATTTAGGCAAGGGAAATATCGGCAATTGGACTCAGAAAATAAAACGTTTAACGTTCAAACCTACAAACTGAAGTTACACCACTCTATTTTGACGGCTACCTTGTTGAAATTTAACAATGTTATCCATTAATATATTATACAAAGCTTGAATAGAAGAATCACTGCCCCACGCCACATGTGGCGTCAGAATTAAATTAGGTAAGTCCATATTGGCAATCAATGGGTTACTTTCATCGGCGGGCTCTTGGGTAAATACATCACACCCTGCGCCGGAGATTTGCTGGCTTTTTAATACCTCGATCAAATCATGCTCATTCACCAAACCACCGCGTCCAACATTAATGAGGATCGCATTGGCTTTCATGGCTTGCAACTCGGGCTGACTGATTAAATTGGTGGTGGTTTCGGTTAATGGGCAGTGCAGCGTTAATACATCGGCTTGTGCTAATACTTGTTCAAATGCAACGTATCCAGCTCGGCACGTTTTGGCGCCTTTTCGCTCTGAAAATATCACCTGCATTCCAATCGCTTCTGCCAGTTTGGCGACCGCTTTACCTAAACTGCCACTACCGATGACCCCCATAGTCGAGCCTGCAACATCACTGATCGAATGGGTAAAAAAGCAAAACTGTTTTTGTTGTTGCCATACACCGGCTGCAATATCTTGATGATACCCCACCAAGTTACGTTTCAAAGCAAACATCATCGCGATGGTGTGTTCTGGCACCGAACGCGTGGCATAGCCCTGAACATTGCTCACCGCAATGTTATTTTCACGGCAATAGTCCAAATCAATATTATTGGTTCCGGTTGCCGCCACCGCAATTAAACGTAAATTAGGCGCATAAGCGAGAACTTCAGCGCTCAGTTTGACTTTATTCGTGATCACAATATCTGCCGCATGAATCCGCTCAATAATTTGTTCTTCATTGGTAAAGTCAAACTGCTGCCATTGATGCTCAAAGGTCAGGTTCGGTACTTTAATCTGCTCGGGGATCGTCCCTACATCGAGAAAAATAACCGTTGGCTTACTGGGTAAACTGCTAGGCGTGATTGGCATAAGAAATCCTTTTCTAATCATGCGAGGTGTAAACACAATGGTTTAAGATGACACCAGTGTTTTATAATCTGGCAGTTCGGGTAGCGCGCTAAAGTGTTGCAAAATTTGCGCTTCAGCGGTGGGATAAAAATCACATTCCACAAACGAAGTGGCGAGTTGATTATCACGCGGATGATAAAAACTTAGCTCAGCCGAATGCAATTGTAAACGGTCAGAAAACTCGAACGCGTCACCAGTGGCGTAAAACTCATCCCCCACTATCGAATGCCCGATGGCCATCATGTGCACTCGCAATTGATGCGATCGGCCTGTGATAGGCAATAAGCGCACTAAAGTCGTTTTCGCCTCTCTCGCCACCACTTGATAACGGGTGAGTGACGGCTTACCATCTTGATAACACACTTTTTGTCTTGGCCGATTTGGCCAGTCACAAATTAAAGGCAAATCAATCTCACCTTGATCTTGTTCAACCAAGCCCCATACCCGAGCATAATAAATTTTATGCGTCAGTCGGTATTGAAACTGTTTTTTTATATGCCGCTCTGCTTCTTTGGTTAACGCAAATAGCATTAAGCCAGAGGTGGCCATATCTAACCGATGCACCACTTCAATATTCGGGTAGCTTTCACGCAGACGGCTCCAAATGCTGTCGTAGTGTTCGGCTAATCGCCCAGGAACCGAAAGCAAGCCCGCCGGTTTATTGGCGACTAATATATGTTGATCTTGATAAACAATCTCCGTCCAAGGCTCGGTAGGAGGAAGGTATTCGAGTAAAGCCATAAATGAGGTTCTCTAGGGGCTAAAAATATAGCCGTTAGACTTGAAGCTTCAAGTGTCACGGCTATAAATATAAGAGTCACTGCGGTGATATATTATTGATGCGCGACCACAATTAAACGCAATGAATCCAATTGCAATTGAGCGCTTTTTATATAGCCCGATAACTGCTGGATTTGTTGCTCAATGATCTCGATTTCTTCATCACGAATATTAGGATTCACTGCTTTTAACGCCTGCAAACGCTCTAATTCAGCATTCAGTTTTTGCTCCATCTCACTATTGGCACTTTGACGCACCTCCGCTAAATGAGGCAGTACTGCTTCTTCTGCTTTGTCGATTAAGGCGTGAATTTGATCTTGCACTGAACTGGCCACTTTACTCGCCATGTGACGGTTAATTGGGCTTAATTGACGATTAAAGGTATCAAACGGTACCTGCGCCGACAATTCATTACCCTTGCCATCCATTAATAAACGAATCGGTGTTTTAGGCAAAAATTGGTTAATACCGCTGCGTTTTGGCGCTTGGGCGTCGACCACATAGATTAACTCTAAGAACATAGTGCCAACTGGAAGTGCTTTGTTTTTCAGTAACGAGACCGCGTTAGTGCCGACCCCTTCACTCAGCAATAAATCAATGCCGCCTTGGATCATTGGGTGTTCCCAACTGATAAAGTGCATATCTTCACGCGACAGCGCCGTTTCACGATCAAAGGTAATGGTCGCCCCTTCATACGGCAGACCAGGATAACTTGGCACTAACATGTGCTCCGATGGCGTCACCACCAGCGCATTCTCACCTTTGTCGTCTTGGTTTAGGCCGATGGTGTCAAACAAGCCTAAAGAGAAAGTGATCAAGTTAGTATCGTTATCGCCCGCTGTAATTTGCTCGGCAATTTTTTGCGCTTTCTCTCCGCCATTAGAATGGATCTCAAGTAAGCGATCTCGACCTTGTTCTAATTGCGCTTTTAATGTTTTATTCAGCTTGGCTGACTCTTCAACCAGTTGAGTTAATTCATCGACATCCACCGCCGCTAGCATCGCCACCAATTGCTCAGAATATTGATCATATACCGAACGACCGGTTGGGCAGGTTTCGGCAAAAGCATTAAGCCCATGATGATACCAATGGGCCAAAATCGACTGAGCAGAATCGGTCAAGTAAGGCACAAACACATCAATATCGCGCATCTGACCAATACGATCCAAACGACCGATACGCTGCTCAAGTAGATCAGGGTTAAACGGTAAGTCGAACATCACTAACTGATTTGCAAATTGGAAGTTGCGACCTTCTGAGCCAATTTCAGAACAAATCAAGACTTGCGCGCCGCCTTCTTCTTGAGCGAAATACGCCGCCGCTTTATCTCGTTCTAAAATCGACATCCCTTCATGGAACACCGTCGCCCGAATGCCTTCACGTTCACGCAAGGCTTGTTCCAGTTGCAATGCCGTCGTGGCACGCGAAGCGATCACTAAGATTTTTTCTGAGCGTTTGGCTAACACTTTATCTAGCAGCCAACTGACCCGTGGATCAAAATTCCACCAAGAGGATTTATCGCCTTCAAGATCTTGTAGGATTTCTTCTGGATACAGGTTTTTCAATGCTTGAGTGCCTTCTGGCAACTCGCCATCCATCATTTTAGCCACTCGCATTGCACGGGTATATTGCTCAGGCATTGGCATTTCAAGTAAATGCACATTACGCGTTGGGAAACCTTGGATCGCGGCGCGGGTATTACGAAATAAAATACGCCCAGTACCATGACGATCCATTAGGTTATCAATTAACTCTTGGCGAGCTAACGCTTTTTGCTCTTGATCGAATTCTTGCTTGGAATGGCAACCATCTAAAATGCGGAACAGTGGCTCAGCATCTTGCTCCGAAAGCAGTTCTGTAATGCTATTTTTTTCATCATTGGTCAGTGATTTTCCAGACTCTAAACTGGCAACCGCTTCGGCTACTGGCGCGTATTGCTGCTCTTCTTTAACAAACGTTGGATAATCAAAGAAACGATCAGGGTCAAGCAGGCGCAAGCGAGCAAAGTGACTCTCATGCCCAAGTTGTTCTGGGGTGGCGGTCAGTAGCAACACACCAGCAATTTTAGCGGCTAACCCTTCGACCATTTGATATTGACGACTTGGCGCATCGTTGCTCCACTCTAAATGGTGTGCTTCATCGATCACTAATAGATCCCATTGCGCGGCCAAAGCTTGCTCATAGCGCTTCGATTGCTTACGCAGAAAATCTAATGAACATAAGACATATTGCTGGCTATCAAACGGATTACCCGATTCCGATTCCGACTCAACGCAACGCTCTTCATCAAATACAGAAAAATGCAAATTGAAACGGCGCAGCATTTCCACCAGCCATTGATGTTGCAGTGTTTCTGGCACCACAATCAAAATACGCTCTGAACGGCCACTTAGGACTTGTTGATGGATGATCATCCCCGCCTCAATAGTTTTGCCTAGCCCAACTTCATCGGCTAGCAATACGCGTGGCGCATGACGACGACCGACTTCATGTGCAATATAAAGTTGATGCGGAATAAGACCGGCGCGCATGCCACACAGACCGCGCATTGGGCTTTTATGTTGCTGGTATTGGTTTTCAAGCGCGTGGTAGCGCAACACAAAATTATCCATACGCTCGATTTGACCGGCAAATAGTTTATCTTGTGGCTTATTAAAGCGAATTTGGTTATTTAAAAAGATTTCACGTAGCGCTACATCGGTTTCTTCGTTGTCTTGACGAGTCCCAATGTAAGTCAATACCTCGCCATCAAGCTGTAAGGATTCTACTTTTAAGCTCCAACCGTGCTGGCTTTCAATCACATCACCAACGTTAAAAATCACACGAGTGATCGGGGCGTCACTGCGGGCATACAACCGATTTTCTTCAGAGGCCGCAAACATCACAGTCACGGTACGCGTATCTATCGCCACCACCGTACCCAAACCTAAATCACTTTCTGTATCACTAATCCAACGCTGACCTAACGCAAATGCCATGTAATCGACTACCTCTAACCAAAATTGTTATTCAATACTGTATGTATTTTAGTTCCAAGCTTTGTGTTTTTCTTGTAAAAATGGCTCTTTTACAAAAATAAAACCCACAATTCACCTGTTGATAAAAAAGCTGCACATCTTACTGCACAGCGTCTTTTTTATCACCTTGAATCGCATTAATATTTGCCGACTGACATAAAAGTGTCACCATTTCACCGTTATTGTGTCATGGCGCTAAAAATGTCAGGAGGAAAGCCAAAATCTTGCTTATACTCAAAAAGAACATGGCTAACCTTTCGTATTGCGAAAAATGGAGAAGTTATGGCAACTACCCAAAAGACACTCATCACCCCAGCCGACCACGATACCTCATCGCGTAAAATATTTGTCCTTGATACCAACATCCTGCTACATGAACCTCACGCGATTTATTCCTTCCAAGAACACGATGTCGTTATTCCCATGACGGTATTAGAAGAACTTGATCGCATTAAAGACAGTAAACGCGATGTGGCGCGTGATGCTCGAGTAGCGATCCGTGGCTTAGAAGCGATTTTCCACGACGCCACGCCAGATGAGATCTCCCAAGGCATCCCATTTGGGCAAAATGTTACCGATAAAAGCCAAGTCAGTGGCACCATATCAATACTGGCCGATTACGATATTCAAGACAGAGATAAAGCCTTTGCCGATAAAATGGGTGATAACCGCATCCTTAATGGGGTACTGGCACTGCAACATCGCCGAGCGCCGCGCGAAGTTATCTTGATCACCAAAGACATTAATATGCGCTTGCGGGCTAAAGGCGCGGGTATTGAGCATGTGCAAGATTACCGCAGCGATCAATTAATTGATGACGTGCAGTTTCTCACCAAAGGTTTCACCGAATACCAAGGCAACTTTTGGGATAACTTCAAGCAAGTCGAAAGTAAAAACTGTGGCAGTAAAACCTTTCATACCGTTGCTCGTGAAAACCTAGAGCCTACTTATATCAATCAGTATTTAATTGATGAAGATAGCGACTTTGCAGGTCGAGTGGCCGAATTAAGCCCAACGACCGCCAAGATAAGAGATTTAGGTCGAGAGCATTTATTGCACCGACAAGCATGGGATATTCACCCCAAAAATATTTATCAAGCCATGGCGATGGATGCCATGCTCGATCCCGATATTGATTTAGTTATTTTAACCGGTGCGGCCGGCAGTGGTAAAACTCTGTTAGCGATGGCTGCTGCCTTGGAAATGACGATTGAACGCAAGATGTTCGATAAGATCATCGTGACCCGAAACACGCCAGATATTGGTGAGGCGATTGGTTTTTTGCCCGGCACCGAAGAAGAAAAAATGCTGCCTTGGCTGGCCGCGATCACCGATACCCTAGAAGCGTTGCATAAAAACGACCACAACACCGAGGGCTCGCTTAAATACATTTGCGATAAAGCCAACATTCAATTTAAGTCGATAAACTTTATGCGCGGACGTTCGATTCAAAATGCATTTGTATTGCTCGATGAGTGCCAAAACCTCACCGCCTCACAAATAAAAACCATTATTACTCGTTGCGGTGAAGGTACTAAAATTGTCTGTTCGGGTAACTTGGCGCAAATTGACTCCACTTATTTAACCCCTGTGACTTCAGGGTTAACTTATATGGTAGAGCGATTTAAAAGCTTTGAAGGCAGCGTTAACGTGCACTTAAATGGCGTAGTACGCAGCCGTTTAGCGGAATTTGCCGAGGAGAATTTATAACTCATTATTAATAACGGTGTTTTTATATTGACATTACATGTATCACCCCAAGTAATCATCATTTAACTTGGGTGGTAATCTTACTTTATTCTGTATTAATTGTCACAGACTACAGAGGTAAAAACTCATTATTTAGCACTTAATTAAAGCGTATAAAGTAAGACAAACATATAATATCAATCTTATATAATTCCATATTGTTATGAAATAATCATATAAATAAACATCTTATAGAATTAAACACTATTATCTGTACATGTTCATACATTGTAAAATGTTTGATTTAATATCATCACTGGCGATATATTCGAGCCAAGTAACATAACACACAGTAAGATGCGAAGGATCTCACCTTGCGACCCATAGCCCAAAGAATATTGGGAACATGATTAATACAATAACTGTGAGATCAAAACATGAATAACGATCACCCCTATTATATTTTATTGAAAAGCTTTCTGCGTTTTTTATTCTTATGTGTATTGCTTGCTTGTTGATCCGCGAACTCGATGGATTATTTGACCTTATTTCTCATGGTTTTTGGGTGTACCCTGCTGCTATTGTTGCTGCCAGTTCTATTATTTATGCATTAAAACAAAAACAACAAACCATAGAAACCTTCTGCTTATTCGTGCAAAGCCACAACTTTATTTCAATGTGTTTAGGCATGGGGGTTTTATTTGTGTTCTCTCGTCTTTTTTGCATGGGATCATTATGGGATGGTTTAATGCAAGCCCACCCAGAAAGAGCGGTCAAAAACGTCGCGGAAGAAGGCACTGAAATGTTGGGGTATATGGTTATTTTCTTTTCTTGCGTTTCTTATTTAGTCGATTTTAGCCATCAAGAAGTAGGCGAGAAGTTATCGCAACTTCAGACTCATCATCACAATTAAAATACCACGATCTAAGCAAGTGCCTAATAACCACTTGCTTTAATAAATGCAGCTAAATGAGGGTTGGGATGCAACTCATCTAAACTCGTAATTCGGCCGTGTTCACTGACCTTACCTTGCTCCATAAAAGCAAAATGGGTAGCGATCGCTTTAGCATCGGTTAAATGGTGCGTCACCATCAATACCGTGATTGAACGTTCCCGTACAAGCCTTGCCACCAGCTGCAACATTTCTTCCCGCAAAATAGGATCTAAAGCTGAAAACGGTTCGTCTAGCAGCCAAATCGAATGCGCTTGAACAAAGCACCTTGCCAATGCCACCCGCTGACGTTGTCCGCCAGATAACTGCTCCGGTAGTCTATCTAATAAAGTGTCTAACCCAACTTGTTGCGCCGCTTGTTGTACTTGCAGCTTTTGAGCTTGAGTGAGTTTAAGCCCAGGATGCAAACCCAGACCAATGTTTTGCCGCACGCTTAAATGACTAAATAGATTATGCTCTTGAAACAGCATTGCCAGCGGTCTTTCGTAAGGCGCTAATCCTACAACCGACGAGCCCTGAACTTTAATATCACCTTTTTTGGGTTCAATAAAACCGGCGACCAAACTCAACAAGGTCGATTTACCCGAGCCACTTGGCCCCATTAATGCCATGATCGCGCCTTTTTCAACAACTAAGTCAAAATTAAAGGTTTCCTCTTGGTAATCATAAATGACCTGTTGGATGGAAATAGCAGACTCAAGCATGTGGCAACTTCTTCTTAATCAATAAGCAAATAAATAACCTTAACAACTGCCGCGTTTGAACACGGTTTCAATTAAAGCAAAGCATAATACGCTAAATAGCAGTAAACATAGGGACACCGCCGCGGCCGCATCCATTTGGTAACTGCCTAATAATTGGAATAAATATAATGGTAAAGTGGTAAAGGTTTGATTACCAAATAATGCCACCGCACTTAAATCTCCCATCGAAAACATAAAGCTGATTGAGAAAGCATGTGCGATCGGTTTATTCAGTGCCCGCCATTCAACCAAGCGAAAACGCGTCCAACCAGTCATGCCTAAAGTTTGACATAAAAATTGGTATTGCTGCGCCGTTTGTAGCATAGGTTGCGACAAGGTTTTAATAATATACGGCAGCGCCATCAAGCTATTTACCAGTATCACCACCCAAAAAGCGAGGCTAAATACATCGACTTGATCGCGTAATAATAAAAATAATCCGGTGCTGATCACAATGCCGGGCGTAACTAAAATAATGGTCCCCATCAATTCCAACCGTCCTGCTCGCGCGGGTAAGCCTTTTAGATGCCAAGCTCGGCTAGTAAATAAAATCGCGATCCCCATCAATAATGCCAATGAACTGGCTAATGTTGCTACTTGAATCGAAGCGCTTAACGCTTGCCAAAATTTCTCATCTTGCAATATGGTTAACGATTTGGGATTTAAGCCTTGCCATATCACCATCAATAAAGGCGGAAGCACTAACAGCATCGCGCCACCAATCCAAGCTGCATCCCAAATTTTTGCGCGATGACTGGTAGAAAATAAGGCCACTCGCTGCCTTTTCTCTTTAGCATGATGACTGACACTGCCGCCAGAAGAGCTCGGTACGCTGTTACTAAAACGCAATAAAGTTAAGCTCAACACGCCACACAATAACATTTGCCATAAGGCTAAAATCGCCCCCGCCTGCAAGTCAAAATCAAACTTAATCGCTTGATAGATCGCCAGTTCAATCGTGGTCGATTTGGGGCCTCCCCCCAGCGCCATCACCGCCGAGAAACTGGTAAAGCACAGCATAAACACCAAACCCGCCACTTGTGGTAATTGCTGACGCATGCGCGGCCATTCAATTTGTCGAAATTTTTGCCAATCGTTCATCCCCAAATGTGCGCACAGCTTATGTTGCTCATTGGGGATCGACTCTAGCGAATGCAATAATAATCGACTGGCATAAGGCAGGTTAAAAAACACATGGGCGATTAAAATGCCATTTAATCCGTAGATAGAAAAAGGTAAGCGCGCATCAAAATACCGGAAAATATCCGCCACAATACCGCTGTTACCAAAGATGGCGACAATACCAAACACGCCTACCAGCACTGGCAAGACTAAAGTTGAAGCGAAGAGCTTTAGCAGCAGAGCCTTGCCTTTAAACTCGCGACGAGAAAGAGCATGCGCTACCGGAATTGCGAAACCAACACTCAATAAGGTTGAAAATAAAGCCTGATAGAAACTGAAAAAGGTAATGTGGCGATAATAAGGATCGGACAAAATCCAACCCAAATTTAACGTTGGGGCGTGTTGAATTAATGCCATCACGGTTGAGCACACAAATAGCCCAATAGTAACCGCAACCAGTAAGCCTAACTTCGGCACTGACACATTAACCACCTAGTATCACCATCATAAATTCACCTTTTCGATTTAACCTTATTCCGCTTTATTTTTATTTCGCTTTATTCTTATTTCGATTGGTTGCTATTCAGATAACGCCATTTGCCATTCACGAGTCCAGCTTTTCAACTGTTTCGCCACCACTTGAGGGTCGAGTGACAGCATTTTCGTTGGCACGCTCAGTTGCTCATAACCTTTAGGCAGGGCTATGTTGGTAACCGGATACATCCAATTCCCCGTCGCCATTACGGATTGGAAGTCATCGCTTAAAATAAACTGCATAAACTGATCGGCCAGTTTTTGATGGTGGGAGCTTTTCACTTTAGCGGCCAATTCAATCTGAGCGTATTGTCCTTCAGCAAAGTTAGCTGCGGCGTAATCTTGATTGTTTTCAGCAATAATGTGATAAGCAGGAGAGGTACTGTAAGACAACACCATATCGCTCTCGCCTTTTAAGAACATCGGGTATGAATCAGACCAACCTTTACTCACCGTCACCGTTTTCTTAGCTATCTTTTGCCACGCATCCGCTGCTTTATCCCCATATACTGATTTTACCCATAACAGCAAGCCTTGACCGGTGATCGAGGTACGCGGATCTTGGTAAATAATATTAAAATCATCACGTTCCACCAGCTCTTTTAAGCTTTTCGGTGGGTTCTTCATTTTGGTTTTGTTGTACACAAAAGCGAAATAGCCGTAATCGAATGGGACGAAGTAAGGGTTGTCCCAACCACCAGGAATGGTCACTTTAGAAGTGTCTACATCATGTTTGGCGAGCAATCCGGTTTGCTGTGCTTGCGCCATAATATTGTTATTTAACCCTAACACTACGTCTGCTTTGATATTTTTTCCTTCTAAACGTAAACGGCTTAATACTGAACCACCATCATCGAGCGCGACAAAATTTAACTGACAACCGCATTGGGCTTCAAAGGCCGTTTTAATTTTAGGACCAGGGCCCCAATCGGAAGTAAACGAGTCGTAGGTATAGACGGTAAGGGTTGGCTTATCAGCGGCTTGCGCACCATTAGAAAGTGATAACAATAAAGGCAAACTGAATGCAGCTAGAATCGCTTTCGGTTTAGTTGTCACTTTATTTTTACGTTTTGGATTGTTGCTCGAAATAGAGGTGGTGTCGTTCACTAGAATATCCTTTTTAGTGAGCGGCACAGGAAAGTAAGTAGGGAGATCCAGACTCAATTCCTACGCCAGCATTATCTGGTTCAGGTACACGGGTCTCTTAAAAAGATCTCAGCCGAATCCGTGTTTGATTCAGCTCCCCGATGAGTATTTTCAATCTGATTGTATTGAGTTAAGCATTAATAGGCTAGTGATAATACCAATTCCATTTAATATTTGATCAATTTGACTACGCCGAAAAGACGCTGATCCGTCCTTGGTCGCTTGAGAAAGGCCATCCATGGCCTTTGACACTTTTCTCTGTACTCAATTTTTAACGATCATTAAATTTATGGAATTAGTATAACCTCAAAAGATAACCAAATTAATGATTGTCACGTTGATCATAACCCCAGCGCGGCACTAAGCCTTGTTTAATACCTAGGTGATCTAATATTCTGGCCACCATAAAATCAATTAGATCTTCAATGGTTTTAGGCTGATGGTAAAAGCCAGGCGCTGCCGGCATTATGGTGACGCCCATTTGCGACAGTTTATGCATATTTTCTAAGTGCAAGGTGGAGAATGGCGTTTCACGAACCACCAGCAGCAATTGGCCACGCTCTTTCATCACCACATCGGCGGCTCGTTCAATTAAGTTATCTGACATGCCGTGCGCAATCGAGGCCACACTGCCTGCCGAACACGGGCACACCACCATTTGTTTTGGCGCGGCCGATCCTGAAGCCACTGGCGAGAACCAATCTTCTTTACCGCACACAACCAACTTATCACTATCAATCAACTGATCTCGCTGACTATTTAAGTGGGCCAGTAAGGTTTGTTGCGCCGCTTGCGGGCCACTGGGTAATTTTAAACCATGCTCGGTTGCCATCACTACTCGCGCGGCAGACGATATTAATAAATACACGGTGTAATCAGCCGCCAGTAAGCACTCAAGTAAGCGCAAACCATACGGTGCACCCGAAGCTCCGGTAAACGCTAAGGTTATATGTTTGCTACTTGAATGGGGTACGTTAGGTTGAGACATCTCGCGCTCCTTAATTTCTGAACTTGGGTGAGTTAATCATACCTATCAAAGTCATTAGCTGATTAGATAGTTACTACGATTGGTATTAATACCGTTGCTCGCTAGATTGTCGATATAAGCGGCTCAATAAATTTGAATATTCCGAAAAGATGCTGACCCATCCATGGACGCTTGAGAAAAGGTC
This sequence comes from Vibrio sp. S11_S32, assembly GCF_014694465.1. Lineage (NCBI taxonomy): Bacteria > Pseudomonadati > Pseudomonadota > Gammaproteobacteria > Vibrionales > Vibrionaceae > Vibrio > Vibrio sp. S11_S32. The sequence goes on from NZ_JAAUWS010000010.1 coordinate 60,886, forward strand.
ATCCCTGACCTTTGACACTTTTCTCTATAATCAAATTCATCGATCCTAGTACAATTGGCATGTTCATCGAAACAAAAGGATCATCACGACCTTTTTACCTACCATGATCTTTTTACTTATGATGTGCCTGTTGTTACTTTGAAGCTATTGCCACTTTGATGTTACTGCTACTTTGCTGCTAATGCTTGCAACAATTTGCCATGGATCCCTTCAAAGCCACCATTGCTCATTACTAAGATCTGATCGCCAGCATGGGCTTGTGCCACCACTCGCTCAACAAGTGTATCGATATTATCTTCAACAAAAGCAGTTTGTTCACATTGATCGGCGACCGATTGTACTGACCACTGGATATTATTGGGTTGGTATAACGCCACCACATCAGCATGTTTAAATGCTGCCGCTAAGGTTTGTTGATGCACTCCCATTTTCATGGTGCTAGAGCGAGGTTCAAACACCGCAATAATTTTACTGTCACCGACTTTATTGCGCAGACCATCAAGGGTTAAATCAATCGCGGTTGGATGATGGGCAAAATCATCATAAACCGTCACGTTAGCTTCAATGCCTTTTAGTTCTAAACGACGTTTCGTATTAATAAATTTGCCTAACGCTTCACAAGCAAGATCGGCGGTGACGCCAACATGTCGCGCCGCGGAAATCGCCATTAAGGCATTATTGACATTATGATCACCGACCAAATCCCATTTCACTACTCCGCCCAACTGACCATCGAGATAAACATTAAAATGGCTGCCATCTTTTTGAATTTTTTCAGCTTTCCAGTGACCATCATCGCCTATATGTTCGAGTTCACTCCAGCAACCACGTTGGATCACATCCTCTAGGCCAGCATCATTAGTCGGGGTTAAGATCCGTCCGTTACCCGGAACAGTACGCACTAAATGATGAAATTGTCGCTTGATCGCTTCAAGACCGTCAAAAATGTCAGCATGATCGAACTCAAGATTATTCATCACTAAGGTGCGTGGATGATAATGAACAAACTTTGAACGCTTATCGAAAAAAGCACTGTCATATTCATCTGCTTCGACCACAAAAAACATACTTTCGCCTAGACGAGCCGATACACCAAAGTTACCAAGTACACCACCAACCAGAAAGCCCGGTGTATAGCCACAGTCTTCTAAAATCCAAGACAACATGCTTGCCGTGGTGGTTTTCCCATGGGTACCCGCTACCGCTAACACCCAACGATCATGCAATAAAAACTCTTGTAACCATTGCGGGCCAGAGGTGTATTTAAGATTCTGATTTAATACATATTCCACGCACGGATTACCACGACTCATGGCATTTCCTATTACCACTAAATCGGGGGCGGGATTTAATTGAGAAGGATCGAATCCTTCAATTATTTCAATACCTTGAGATTCAAGCAAAGTGCTCATTGGCGGATACACATTGGCATCACTGCCAGTTACTTTATGCCCTAGCTGGCGAGCTAATACGGCGGCACCGCCCATAAAAGTGCCACAAATACCAAGAATATGAATATGCATAATAGGTTTTCCTTCCCACTTTTTTGTGAGACTCAAATTAGGTCAATAACTTTGTGCGAAATAGTAACTCAAACGCAATCAAATGTATGGTGTTCGAAAACAATTTTCTGTGCATTATTATGAATTATCTCTTTTAATATCGAGACCTTGCTTAAGTGCACATTTGTGAAGCTTCATCAGTTACTTCATTACCATTAATAAGATTCTGGATTTACAATCGAATAAATGAGTATCCAAAAGAGATACACACTGGTACTACCACTATTTCCTGCAATGAATAAAATTAACGACAAAAAAGGATCCATTATGTCGATAACTCGCACGTTAGGCGAATTTATTATTGAACACCAAAATCACTTTCCTCATGCCAGTGGTGACCTTTCTTCTCTGCTTGGCTCGATAAAATTAGCGGCTAAAATTGTCAACCGAGAAATTAACAAAGCCGGTTTAGTTGATATTACGGGTTCAGTTGGTGCTGAGAATGTGCAAGGTGAAGAGCAACAAAAGCTCGATCTGTATGCCAATGACAAATTTAAAGCCGCACTTGAAGCTCGTGGTCAAGTTTGTGGTATTGCCAGTGAAGAAGAAGATGAAGCGGTAAGCTTTAATAAAGAACTCAATAAAAATGCCAAGTATGTGGTGTTAATGGATCCTTTAGATGGTTCATCGAATATCGATGTGAATGTCTCGGTCGGAACCATCTTCTCGATCTACCACCGAGTATCTCCGATTGGTAGTGCGCCGACTGCGGAAGATTTTCTTCAGCCAGGCCATAAGCAAGTGGCGGCGGGCTACATTATTTATGGCTCATCCACCATGCTGGTATACACCACAGGTAAAGGGGTACATGGCTTTACTTACGATCCTTCGATCGGAGTCTTCTGCTTGTCACATGAGAAAATGATGATCCCTGCTACAGGCTCAATCTATTCGATTAATGAAGGCAATTACATTCGTTTTCCGACTGGAATAAAGAAATACATTAAATACTGCCAAGAAGATGCACCAGAAGATAACCGTCCTTACACCTCGCGTTATATTGGTTCATTGGTGGCAGATTATCACCGTAACCTATTAAAAGGTGGCGTCTATTTATACCCAAGCACTCAAAGCCATCCTGATGGTAAATTGCGTTTATTGTATGAATGCAACCCGATTGCTTTCTTAATGGAGCAATCTGGCGGTAAGGCAACTGATGGCTATCAACGGATTTTAGATATCAAACCAACCGAACTGCATCAACGCGTTCCTTTCGTAGTCGGCTCAACGATAATGGTTGAGAAAGTTGAATCCTTCTTGCAACAATACCCAGATTAATAATGTAATTGGCTAACAACCCCTAATAATTGGCAATGAAGGTCCTTTTGGCTTTCATTGCTTTTTTATGCCTCCCTTAATCCTCTCTGCCCCCTTTGTCGATCGAATTTTTGTAACTTTTCCGCTACAAACCACTGACAAGTCACGTTATAATCTGACGGTTTATTACTCTTAGAAAGGAATTCCAATGAGCTTGAACCACGTCCCGGCTGGTAAATCATTACCTGATGATTTGTATGTTGTTATCGAAATCCCAGCCAATGCTGACCCAATTAAATATGAAGTTGATAAAGACAGTGGAGCATTATTTGTCGACCGTTTTATGTCGGCACCAATGTTCTACCCATGTAACTATGGTTATGTGAATGAGACACTATCATTAGACGGTGATCCGGTTGATGTATTAGTCCCAACCCCGTTTCCATTAATGCCGGGCTCGGTGATCCGTTGCCGCCCAGTTGGGGTATTGAAAATGACCGATGAGTCAGGTGAAGATGCCAAAGTGATCGCGGTTCCACATAGCAAACTGTCTAAAGAGTATGATCATATTCAAGATATTGGTGATGTACCTGAATTACTCAAATCACAAATCACCCACTTCTTTGAGCGTTATAAAGATCTTGAAAGCGGAAAATGGGTAAAAGTTGATGGTTGGGAAGGTGTGGCATCAGCGCGCGCTGAAATTTTAGAATCCTTTGAGCGAGCGAAGAAATAATTAAACTGCTCCCTGAAATTTCTAACTATGATAGTTGATTTTAATATAAAAAAAGAGCTCGCCATTATTGACGTGCTCTTTTATTTTTATCGCAGTATTGATTCAGTTAAGCATCATCCTAGCTTATCTTGATTGAGATTGAACGCCCGACACCTGCACACTCACTAATACAACAGCTGGTATCTAAACCGCATTGCCTTTTATCAATCAAAACTAAACTGGTAAATAAAATCGACGGCGCTGTCTAATCCAGTTATCGCTTCAACATAAAAATCACTCATTAACTCATAGCGCACGGTAAATTCACCCAAAGCATTAAAGATACCAACGCCATATTTCACTTGCAGCCCAGGGGCGATATAACCACTCACCGTCACTTGTGATTCATCTCCTGAACCTGCGGTGCCAAGTTGTAAGTCTTGCACCCCAAATTTTTCTCCTAACTCGCCAACCACTCTGCCACTTTTGGCTAAGCTTAACCCAATTAGCGCTGTAGTCATGGCGCTACCACCGGATCCATCTTCCACATCACGCCCACGCAATAAATACGATAACGCGCTGGTTTGAGACATTGCAGGCTCTGAAAACACAGTAACTTCTGGTGCATCAGCAGGGCCGGTAACTTCGATCCCTGCCGTCACATCATCTTCGGTATTGTCAGGATTACGGATCGCTTTGATCGACACATAAGGTTGATCTGCCGGGCCGTTCATAATGATCTTACCTTCTTTGATCACCAGATCTTGCCCGAAAGATCGATATGACCCTCTCTCAATTCGAATCTCACCTAAAATAAAGGGACCTTTGTTCTTCTGAGAAACTTTTAAATGCCCAACTAAGTTACCGCGTAAACCAAAGGCTGATAAACTCACATCGTCCCCGATATTGATGGTGACACTGGTTTGAAGCGCCATCGGCAACCTGGAGCTTTTTTCAACCGGTTGCAGGTTTTGATCTAAGATCACTTCATCTTTCGATAAACCAATGGCACTTTCGGGAAGATTTTCGACTAAGATCCGTCCCCATGGTATATCAATATTACCGGTGATCTTGGCAAGTTTAGGCGTGATCGCAATGGTAAGATCCGGCCTAACCTTTAAGCGTACCATTGGCGGCGCTTCAACTTTTAAATCGTCACCAAACGCTCGCAGATTCACTCGCCAATTTTTACGCTTTGACCAATCGGCATCACCTTTTAGGTTAAGTTCACCATCCGGCGTGTGAAGTTTTGAGTTTAAGCGTGCAGAATAACCATTAAATTTAGTATTAATCTCACCACTGTTGACGTCCACAGGAAAGGCTTGTCCTTCTAACTTCATTTTTGAAATCGTAAAGTCACCAACCACTCTCGGATTTAAGATTGGCCCTTGAAAATTAAGCATTGAGTTAATGTCAGCTTCCATTAAATTTTGCTCGCCTAACAAGGCTGATAATGGCAACAAGTTAATATGCTTGATACTGTTCATACCTTGCATAATCGGTCGTTTACTTTGTACTTTATCGATCGCCACTTTGCCTTCAATTTCACCATTATTAGTCAAATCAAATAGCCATTTAAGATCGAGCTTATCATTGGCAAGCGCGGCTGAAAGTTGAAGCTCTTCCCAACCAATGGTGAGTGGAGGAGCAATGTTTTGTGTTACATGACCTTTAGGAATATGCAAATCAAGCTTAACTTGAGGTGGCGTATTGGGTGCCCATTTAGCCCAAGCTTTAGCGTTAATTTCTCCGCTAATTAGGGTGCCAGTTGGAATGAACTCTTTTAATTGAGAAAACTTAAAATGACTAACGGCAAGCTTAACTTCTCCTTTTTCGCCCAGTGTTGCGTCTTCCTCTAAACAAATTTTAGCCGGAGAGTTAATCCAACAATGCGCATCCACCGAGGCGATGTTTTTATCTATTTGATACTCTAGCGGCAATGGCGACTGTAACTGCCAGTGTTGGGGTTGTTGCTGCTGCAATACGATTTCAGCCGACTGCAATTGCCCTTTCCATTGCATGTTGGTGGTCGATGTAACCCCTCCCGTAAGAGTAAAGTGAGTGGAGACCAAGTCGCTAATCGCATCAAAATCCAATTGGTGTTTTTTCTGTCCACCCGCAAAGTGAATTTTTAAGCTTTCTAGGTTATGGCCTTGATACTCGCCCTTGGTGGCCAGCAGTGCTAGATCGCCGCTTGGACTCGGAAACGGCGACACTTCACCTTTGATAATTAAAGACTGTAGCGTGGCATCAAACTCTGGCACAGCAAGGTTTTTCGCAGTTAAATTCGAATACACTTTAGGTTGTTTTTGTTGACCACGTAATAATACTCGCCCTTGAATGCTGCCTTTTATTTGTGGCACCGATTGAGATAATGTCGGCGCCTCAATATCGACATCCATATCCCATTCTTTGCCCAATTGACCTTTGATTTTTACGCCATTATCAGCATGAGAAATGCGTAAACCGCGCGTACCAACATTGATGGTGCCATCACCATTCGCATCATTGGCGTTGATCTGTCCTTTCATTAAAATCGGATACTGACGTAAGATCCCTTGAATATCGACGCTCGGAACTTGTACCCGCCAACCGCCTTGTTTGGTGAGTGTGCCGGAATTAATCACACTGCCGCTGATCTTGCCTTCTGCTTGTGGCCATTGCTGTCCTGGTTGAATATCGGTAAAACCTAAGGTTGCGGTCCAATGCAATAACTGTTGCCAATTCACCATTAATTGCCCCGACACATGGCCGCCCAATGTATCCAGTGTGATTTTTTGGATCTTGACGTGGGATAGGTCACCCGACCCTGTTACCTCTAATCCTGTGGTGGGAATATCATCACCAGAAGCATCGGCTTGAACGTCAAATTGATAATGTTCTAATGAACCTTTCGCGCTCAAATTAGGCACGGCAACATGATAATCAGCCGGGCCTTTTAATGGCCAGCGCACTTTGGTTTGAGTGAGATGTACATCAAAAGGCAAGCTAGCTTTCAGTGGTTGTAATGTTCCGCTTAGATGTGCATTGGCTCCATTTGATAACTGAGTCACTAGTGATAAATCAGCCACGCTACCATCGGCTTCTAAACGAATTTTTTGACCTAAATAATCCTCCATTTTCACTTGGCTATTGGCGCGTAAGGTTAATGGGTAATCTCCGGCTAATGTCACCTTTGCTTTAGCATCGAGATCAGCTTGCGGCATATCAAGTTGCAAGCGATTAATACTCACCTTGCTGCCTCGAGTATTGCCATTTAATGCTAAGCGATTAACCACGATCGGGGTATCACCGTTCAGGCGAAAATCTTTTACTTCAAACGGTTCAATATTCAAGTTTATCGGTAGCTTGATTTCCGGTAATGCTATATCGGGTTGCTCGGATAGCGGCACTTTTTTAACGGGTGAGGTTGATTGTTTAGGGGAACTAGATGCAAGAGATAAACGAATACTTTGCCAGGTGGTCGGGCGCAGCGTTAAGGTGCTACCTTGCATATATAAGCCACTCGAAAACGACTGCCACTTAACCTTATTGCCGAGTATATTTAAATCGATATCGTTGAGGGTAAGGTGAGTTAACGACACTGGAATAGGCAAAAAAATCGATGACATTGGCGCTGACGAATCATCCTCACTGCTTGGCGTATCGGGTAATGATGGCAGGTCGAGCTTTAAACCTTGCAGCGCGACCGTATCAACACACACTGAGTGTTGTAGCAAACAATCTAAAGTAATGGCGAAATCTAAGCGTTTTAATTTAACCTCTAATGGCAACTCTGGAGCATGATATTGGACATTTTTTAATGTAAATGCGGGTAATACGCTCCCTTCAGCCTCACCCACACTTAACTCTGGTAATGCTTTATGTGCCACCCACAGTGCGCTATTTAGCCCAAGATTGGTAAACAATAACACTGCCAATAACAACAGTAGTATGAGTACTGTTGTCGGGATAAGAAGGGTAAGTCCTAGTAACCATTTAAGTAATCGTCTCATTACAACTCTGGCCCTAAGGTAAAGTGGATCTTAAATTGATCGCCTTTATCAGCATTCTGACCATAAGCAAAATCAAGGCGCACCGGACCTACGGGTGATCCCCAGCGTAAACCCATTCCTAAACCAGTTTTCCATTGTGGGGTATCTGTCCATGCATCACCAAAGTCGGCAAAGGTTGCCCACCACCAATTACCCGTAATACGATATTGGTATTCAAAACTACTGGTTGCCATATAAGCTCCACCCTCTAATTCACCTTCACTATTTTCAGGTGAAATATCTTCATAGCCATAACCGCGTAGCGAGTTAATCCCCCCCACAAAGAAACGCAATGATGGTGGTACTTTATCCCAATCTTCAGCAAAGGTCCCCCCTGCATCTAATCGAGTTAAGAATCGGTGATTTTCTCCAGCTCCGCGCACCCAGCCAGTATGGCCAATCACTCGTAATACACGGGTGTCAGATAAAACGGCTGGATCACCATATTCGACTTTAATACTTTGTTTATCTCCCCACATCGGCATACCACTGGTACCGCGTGTTCTGACTCGTGAAAATGATATGCCAGGCAAAGCAAACAATGAGTGGCCAGATTCCGAAGCCTGTACATAATCTTCATATAAAAGACGAACATAAATACTGCGATGCCAACCATCATCGTACAGCCAATGACGTTCAAACGATAAATTTTGTTCTTGGCTATCGGTGTCATTTTCATTTTCGTCTTTAAAACCATATTGCACCAAATAATAATCATGCAATACATCGACTAATGGAATTTTGTAGTTGGCAATAAAGGTTTTCTCTGGGCTTGAGAGCATCACACTGGCACCGGTACTATGCCCATATTTATTAAGCCAAGGTTTTTTCCAAGATAATTTCCCTCGCGGCCCAACATCAGTCGAATAACCTAAACCTGTTTCTATTTGGTTTTTGGTTTGTGGCTCAAGGTTCACTTTCATCGGTAATTTTTTGGTTTTACCTGAATGCTCTAGATCCGGCTGTACTGATACGCTTGAAAACCATTCGGTGCTGGATAAGTTTTGATTTAATAGTCCAACCGAAACCGATTGATAAGGGTCACCTTCTTTATAAGGCAGCAATGATCGCACTCGAGGATCTTCAATTTGGCTGCCCTTAATACTAGTATCACCAAATAAATAACGAGGCCCACTCTGGTAATGTAAATGTATAAAAGCTTGATTACGCTGCGGGGAGACTTGTAGACGAGCATCAACAAATTGACCATCAAAATAGCCTTTTTGTAATGCTAAGTTTCTCATTGCACTTTTTAGAGACTCATAATGACCATGATTGAGCACTTGCCCTAGGTTCAGTTTAGAATTATCAATTAAACGAATAAAATCTTTATCTGCTGCCGCTTCTCCTTTGATATCAATATCGCTGATATAAATAATACTCGGCACACCTTTGTCGATTTGAACAATTAATTCGTTATCTTCTTCACTTGCCTCCCCTTCAACCGTAAAGGTAATGTCGGGGTTGTAGTAACCTAATGCTTTTAAGGCGTCTCGAATATTGGTTTCTAATTGGGATTGAAAGCGCAGCGACACCGAATACTGATCTTCTTTGATCGAAGAAAGATAAGCCGATATATTATCTTCAGTCTTTCCTTCTACGCCTTTAATCGTCAGCTCTGTTTCTGCATAACTCGCCGTCGTTGGCAATAGCAGTAAGGAACTTATTAAAAGAGATAAGTAGGTGTATTTCATTGATGGCAAGTGCTCTCTATCCTTAAAAGCAAGCAACCCTTGTGAATTTGAAATCAAAAATAGGGTTATCCGGTCAGGTAGTATAACTGTTAGTCCTTTTTCTCTAAAGCAACAAGAGGTCCAAATATGTCGAATAACCAAAAATTAGTCACAGCAGCAACGGCATTAGTCGGCCGAAATGAAAAAATGCCCGTGACTGAGTGCCATTTTATCAATCAAACGGATTTAAGCGCAGATAAACCAGTAAATTTTCAGCAAGTATTGTTAGGTTTAGGTTGTTTTTGGGGCGCTGAGCGTGTTTTTTGGTCACTCGAAGGCGTAGTAAGTACTTCGGTAGGCTACAGCGGCGGCTATACTAAAAATCCAACCTATCAAGAAGTGTGCTCAGGACAAACGGGTCATGCGGAAGTAGTAAGGGTTATTTTTGATCCGGCCATTGTGACACTCCAACAACTATTAACGGTATTTTGGGAGCGTCATAATCCCACTCAAGGCATGCGCCAAGGTAATGATATCGGCACCCAATACCGTTCAGTGATTTATGTCGACACTCAAGCTGATCTAGACACTACACAAACCAGTAAAGCGACCTATCAATTTGCTTTACAACAAGAGGCTTTATCACAAGATACCGGCTCACAAGGCATCACTACTGAGATTGCGCTAGCACAAGAGTATTACTTAGCCGAAACCTATCACCAGCAATATTTAGCCAAGAACCCTCAAGGGTATTGTGGGATTGGAGGAACCGGAGTGTGCTTTCCTGCGCAATGATGCTTAATGATTATGGCGGTTGCTAGCTCAACCAGAAGAATGTTGGGCTAGCAAAGTGTTGCTGCGATTTTTATTTTGCGAGCTCGGTTGTTAGCACTCTAATGATAGATGTTTAATCGCAAGGTTGATCTCTTTCATCGCTTGTAACTGTTTCTTGTTGGCGACATTAGGCAGTAGTACTCGACCTTGATCAAAGCGAAAGTAACCAATACCTTGGATCATAAATTCACCACTAAATAGCATCTTCACAAAGCGGGCAATTTTAGTGGGACGGTAACAGTTGAAAATTGGTCTCATGTTCATGATTTATATCCACTTTCTATATTCGCATGTAAGATTCTGTCAATAAAACCATTGTGGCAGTGCGAATAAAACCACCACATATAACTGATGAGTCACAGTTATAACCAAAAATAATCTCCAAAAATTAGATCTCAGTGGCAAATACACACTTTAAAACATAATTATTAGGCTATTATATCGGTACATACCCACTCTTTATTTCATTATAGTTTATTAGGTAATCCATATTATGTTGAAAAAATTATCCCTCGTTCTTTTACTATCCATTGCTCCTTTCATCGCCAATGCCAATAATGTGAAAATTGGTCAAAATGTGGCTGCAGTCAGTGTCGAGAAAGGTGGCGAAATTTTTATCCAAGATGATAAAGAGTCTTACCTACCTTGGCGCACCGAGCAAATGTTAGGTAAGGTTCGAGTGATCCAAGCGATTGCCGGCCGTACCAGTGCTAAAGCGATGAATGCTCCACTAATGGACGCCATCACCAATGAACACTTCCCTGAAAGTGATTATCAAACCACCACCGTCGTTAACCAAGATGATGCGATTTGGGGAACAGGTGCATTGGTAAAATCATCGACCGAGGATGGTAAAAAAGATTTCCCTTGGTCTTCAATGGTATTAGATACTGATGGTGTGGTCGCTAAAGCGTGGCAATTGGACGATGGTACTTCAACCATTATCGTGCAAGATAAAAGCGGACGTGTACTGTACAACAAACAAGGTAAGTTAACGGAACAAGACATTGCCAGTGTTCTAAAACTCATCAAGAAAAGCCTTTAGTTACTAGGGCTGTCGATCTGAATTTAATCACCATTATAAATGTTATGTTATAACGCTTTCTTCGCTGCGGCATTGTTGTTATATTATATCAATATTCCGTAGCTAGATGATCTCCCTTTCAATCTATGCTCACATTTACTCAATATTCGAACATTAGGTTGATTATGAACGCTTCTTTATTGCGCTATGCTTTGTTACCTCTCAGTCTCTATTCTATTATGAGTTTTGCTCATGACGATGCAGCCCATCAAACTTCCGAACCCGCTTTTCGTCAACACCAAGCTCACGTTCACGGTGTCGTCACTTATAATTTGGCACAAGATGGTGATGATTTTTTAGTTGAGATCTCATCACCAGGTCATGATGTGGTCGGCTTCGAACATCCGCCGACAAGCAAAGAAGAGCAAACTATTTATCAGCAACGCATGGCGTTATTGAATGCCCCCGATAAAATATTAACCTTATTACCCCAAGCTCAATGCAAGATTGAACATATCGACGTGAACGATACCATTGCCAATGACGACCACGACCACGACCACGACCACGACCACGACCACGACCACGACCAAAATGAAAGCCACCAGCATGCCAGTGTCAACGTCCAATATCATTATCACTGTGGAAATATAGCGCAATTAAATACCATCACCAGTCATTGGTTTGAGTATTTCACTACCACCCAAACACTAAACATTAATTTACTTACCGATAAGGTTCAAACTCAGCTCGAGTTAAGCAAACCAGATCAACAAATTCAGTGGTAAAGGAATAATGATGACTTGCCCTAATGCCTTAACCCTAGAAAACATTCAATTTTCTTGGCCTAAAAAAATGCAACCAACCTTGGCGTTTCCACAGCTTAATATTGCTCATCAGCAGCATGTCTTTATTAAGGGGCCAAGTGGCTGTGGCAAGTCAACCTTGCTCGGGTTATTGTGCGGAATATTAACCCCGCAACAAGGGCAAGTCAGTGTCTTAGGACAAGACCTTAGCAGCTTAAAACAAGCACAACGAGATCAGTTTCGTGCCGATCATATTGGTTATATTTTTCAGCAATTCAATTTATTGCCTTATTTATCGGTGATCGACAACGTGTTGCTGCCTTGTCGTTTTTCTCGCTTGCGTAAACAACGGACGCTGCAGGACGGCCCATCACTGCCGCAACAAGCTAAACAATTGTTATTGCGCTTACAGCTACCGGAAAATTGCTTTGATCAACCGGTCAATGAACTGAGTATTGGTCAGCAGCAACGAGTCGCTGCTGCCCGAGCTTTGATTGGCAAACCAGAAATCATCATCGCCGACGAACCGACTTCCTCGCTCGATACTGATAATCGCCAAGCTTTTATTTCATTGCTTATGGAACAAGCCAATCAATCACAAGCATGCTTAATTTTTGTTAGCCATGATGCCAACTTACAGGCTCATTTTGAACATAGCGTTGATTTAACTCAGCTGAATCAAGCGACGGGAGTATCGGCATGAGCGCCATTTTATCCCTTGCTTGGAAAAGCCTTAGCAACCGAAAAACTACCGCCATTTTAACCCTCTTAACCGTGGCGATTTCGGTGGTGCTATTACTTGGGGTAGAAAAAATTCGCACCCAAGCAAAAGACAGCTTTGCCAACACCATTTCAAATACCGATTTAATTGTCGGCGCCCGCTCTGGCAGCGTAAATTTATTGTTGTATTCGGTATTTCGCATCGGTAACGCTACTAATAATATCGATTGGAAAAGCTATCAAGAAATTACCCATTTGCCACAAGTAAAGTGGGCGATCCCCATTTCTTTAGGCGATTCACACCGTGGTTTTCGAGTGATGGGAACCAATCAGGATTATTTCAGGTTTTATCAATACGGCCACAAGCAAGCACTTACTTTCTCTCAAGGTCACACATTTAAGGGGATGTTTGATACTGTGGTTGGGGCGGATGTGGCCAAAAAACTAAATTACCATGTGGGCGATGATATTATTATCGCGCATGGCATTTCAGATAAGGCTTTCACTCGCCATAAAAATTTACCGTTTAAAATTGTCGGCATTTTAGCCCCCACTGGAACACCGGTAGATAAAACCGTACATGTCTCGCTTGGGGCGATCACAGCCATACATGTGGGCTGGCAATCGGGCGCACATATCGGCGTAACGCCAAGTCAAGAAACACTAGAAAAACAAGCTTTTGAGCCAAAAGAAATCACCGCTTTTATGCTGGGGTTAAACTCAAAAATTCAAACTTTTATGTTGCAGCGCCAAATCAACAATTACACTAAAGAGCCCTTAACCGCGATTTTGCCCGGTATTGCACTGAGTGAGTTATGGGGCATGATGTCGGTAGCGGAGCAAGCGTTAATGGTAATTTCATCGTTTGTGGTGGTGGCCGGTTTATTAGGTATGCTGACCAGTCTATTAACCGGTTTGCAAGAAAGACGTCGAGAAATGGCCATTTTACGCGCGATGGGCGCCCAACCTAAACACGTTTTCTTTTTATTGATGAGTGAGGCAAGCGTACTGACTCTGCTAGGGATCGCAGTGGGTGTGGGGTTACTTTATTGCGCACTAGGCATAAGCGCACCATTGATAGAGCAACAATATGGCATTAAAATCGCTTTAACAGGTCTATCACCACATGATGTTATTTTGCTGGCTATGGTGCAAGTTTCTGGTATTTTAATCGGTCTTATCCCTTCCATAAAGGCCTATCGTCAGTCACTTGCTGACGGCATGAGCATTAAGGTCTAATTATGTCAGAATCGGTAAATCCCCCATTGAAGTGGTGGCAACAACGTTCAGATACTCTCAAAGTTATTGTTGTCTTTTCGTGTCTGGGGATTATGTTATGGAGTCCAATAAGCCATGCAATATCCAAATATTCCGGTGTTGATACCTCGACTCCCCAAGCGACATCTAAGTCGGTAACGGATATCAAGTCGTCGGCTAAAAAAGCGCTAGATATATCAGGGAAAAAAGTCGTCAGTCTTGAATGGGAAGACTTAGTACCCGCCGATGAAAAGCGGCATTTCAATAGTGTTGGAATGCCTATCGCGCCTAATGTTACCAATCATAATGCGCCTGCTGCGAAACAATCTCATATTGGTAAGACTCGCCCCGAATTAGATGGGAAAATCGTTAAGATCCCAGGTTTTGTGATTCCACTTGAAGGCGACGCTAATACCGTCACTGAATTCTTATTAGTGCCGTATTTTGGCGCTTGTATCCATGTGCCGCCGCCACCACCCAATCAAATTATCTATGTAAAGTTCCCTCAAGGGGCACCAGTCCAAAAACTGTGGGATGTGGTCTATGTGGTGGGTAAATTGCAGACTCAAGTTCTCAATCATGAATTGGCCGAAACAGGTTACACCATGCAAGGCGCGAAAATTGAAAAGTACGATGATGGTAATTATTAAGCGATAAGCTAAAACCTAATTGATGCCTATTAATCATGTTAGTACCAATCTCATCATCTTCAGAGTGATGGGATTGGCACGTAATACCAACAGTAGCGTTACACTGCGATAATTCCCTTATCTTGCAACGCCACTAAACATTGCTCGACCAGTTCATCAATCGATTTCTCTCCGGCAGGCAAGTCAATCTCGGCCTGTAATGGCGCTTCATAATCGGAATCAATACCGGTAAAGTTGGCAATTTCTCCAGCGCGCGCTTTTTTATATAAGCCTTTCGGATCGCGCTGCTCGCACACATCGAGTGAAGCATTAACAAACACTTCGATAAACTCACCTTCTGGCAGTAATTCTCGTACCATTTGTCTTTCCGCGCGATGAGGAGAAATAAACGCCGACAATACAATCAGCCCCGCATCGGCCATCAATTTAGCTAATTCACCAATACGGCGAATATTTTCACGACGATCTTGGGCTGAAAACCCCAGATCACGGCATAAGCCATGGCGAACATTGTCTCCATCAAGCAAATAAGTATGATAACCGCGCGCCACCAGTGCCGATTCTAACGCCCCTGCAACAGTGGATTTCCCTGCGCCAGACAAACCGGTAAACCACAGTACAGCGGGCTTTTGGCTTTTTAATTGCGCCCGTGTTTGCTTATTAACTTGATGTTGATGCCAAATCACATTGTCATCTTTTTCAATCGTTTGATTCGCTGCAAGTGCGACACTTTTTTCAATTTGGCTCATAGTTTAACTTCCATCTTAAAAAGGGAAAAAATACGGGATCAACATCAACACTAAGGTTGAATACACCAACGACATTGGCACCCCTACTTTAATAAAATCTTTCATACGGTAATTACCAACGCTATACACCAGTAAATTGGTTTGATAACCATAAGGCGAAATAAAACTGGCGCTGGCACCAAACAGTACCGCCATAATAAATGGCATAGGATCGATACCATACGCCATTGCCATGCTATAACCGATCGGGAAAGCTAAAGCGGCTGCGGCGTTATTGGTGATAAGTTCGGTTAAAACTAAAGTCAGTAGGTAAGTGGCAATCAATGCCCCCACCGGTCCCCAACCATTAAATAAATAAATGAATAAATCGCCCATTTGCGCCGATAACCCTGAAGACATCATTAATTGTGCCAGCGATAATGCAGACCCTACAATCACCACGATATCCAAAGGAAAGCGACGACGTAGCTCACTAATACCGATTGCACCCATCAGTAACATCACAATGATATACGCGGCTAACGCTTTAATAATAGGTACTAACCCCATTAAAGACAGCCCAATAGCTAAAGCAAAACCCAGTAAGACTATGGTGGATTTCTTGCTATCTAATTTAGCGCTGCTATCTAAATCGTTACTCAAGACAAATTCTTTACCATGCGTTTCACGCGCTCGATGAAAGCCTTTCCCAGGTACTAAAATTAACGTATCTCCTGCGGCTAATGTGACATTGCCTAGCCCGCCTTCAAGACGTTCATGCCCACGGCGGATCGCCACCACCACCGCATCAAAGCGCTCTCGAAACTGGGTTGATTTTAAGGTTTTATTGCGAATCGAAGCCGATTGCCCTACCACTACTTCAATAAAACTTTGACCGTTTAAATGATGCTGACCAAATAGAGTGATACCGGTAATTTCTTGTAAGGTCGCCACGCTTTCAACATCACCACAGAACAATAAGCGATCCCCTTCTTGCAAGACTAAATCAGGGGTTACCGAAGCTAAGGTTAGGCCATCTCGGATCACCTCAGCCAAAAATAATTTACGCAGCGCGCGCAGGTTATTCTCGGCAATACTCTTGCCAATTAAAGGAGAGCCTTTTTCAACTCGAGCCTCTAAAAAATAAGGCAGTTCATCTTGCTCATTAGCATCACTGGTTGGTAAAAGATAACTCAATGGGATCAATACCAACACGCCACCGGCCGAGACCGCTAAGCCAATACAAGTTGGAGCAAAGAAGCTTAAGCTAGGTAGTCCGGCATCCACCACAAAACTGTTAATGATAAGGTTGGTAGAGGTGCCAATTAAGGTCAGGGTTCCGCCTAAGATCGCCGCATACGATAATGGTATCAATAAGCGTGATGGCGCGTGGGATTGGTTACGCTTAATCGCGCCAATCAAGGCTACCACCACTGCGGTGTTATTGGTAAATGATGATAAAAAAGCGGTCGACAAACCAAGCTTACTCACCACACTGCCTAGCTTCCCTTTGGAGATATGACGACTTATCCAACTGATCAAGCGCGTTTTTTCTAACGCGCAAGATGCCAAAATTAATAACACTAAGGTTAATAATGATGAGTTGGTGAAGTTTTTCGCCAATCCATTGAGATCAACCGCGCCAATCATAAAAGCAACTAACGTGGCAGCGGAAAAAATAAAGCTAGGTTTGCACTTGGTAAAAATTAAACTACCAATAATGCTCGCTAATAATAATAACACTAACCATTTTTCCCACATGCCAGCATCCAACCTTATTGCTTGTTATGCAGCGATGATGGCTCAAAGATCTGGCTAATATCTTTCGCGTCCCAATGTGGAAAATGCTTACGAATAAGGGCATTTAATTCCACTTCAAAGCCTGCACCACCGCTTGAGCTCAACGATTGAGATTGCTGTGACGATAAACGCTCACGGATCATCCCGGCTCCAACGGTGACGTTAGTTAAGCGGTCAACAAAGATAAAACCACCGGTATCTTCACAATCGGTATAGTGATCTAATGCGACGGTTTCCGTTAACGAGATCTCACATAGGCCAATCCCATTTAACGGCAACTCTTGCGCCTCAAATTGGTCAAGGCTATTGATATCATATTGATGTTTAATCGATTCCAATTGTCCAACCGTATGTTTACCGGCAACTTTAATATCGTATTGACGGCCTGCGACTAACGGTTGTTCCGTCATCCATACCACATCGGCTAAGAAGTGATTGGTGGCTTTGATCGATGCGCCCTGCGGGACCAATAAATCGCCACGACTGATATCAATTTCATCATTTAATGTGATGGTGACCGCTTGTCCGGCGCGCGCACTATCAAGATCGCCATCAAAAGTCACTATACGAGCCACGGTCGAACTTTTACCTGATGGTAAAGCAGTGACGCGATCACCAACTGCAATAGTGCCGTTGGCAATGGTGCCAGCAAAACCACGAAAATCTAAATTAGGGCGGCTGACATATTGCACCGGCAGGCGAAACTCACCTTGCGTATGCTCTTGGCTTAAATCGATATTTTCTAAAATTTGCAGTAATGGTAAACCTTGATACCAAGCTAAATTCTCAGTTTGATCGACCACGTTATCGCCTTCTAACGCCGAAATCGGGATCAATTGAATGTCGATACCTTGATTCAGGTTTTTGGAAAATTCAAAATATTGTTGGCGAATTTCTTCAAAGCGCGCTTGAGAATACTCGACCAAGTCCATTTTATTCACCGCAACAACAAAATGACGAATACCTAATAAACTGGCAATAAAGGAGTGACGACGGGTCTGGTCTAAAATCCCTTTACGGGCATCAATTAAGATCACCGCCACATCACAAGTTGATGCACCGGTCGCCATATTACGGGTGTACTGCTCATGCCCAGGCGTATCGGCAATAATAAATTTGCGTTTTTGAGTCGAGAAATAACGATAGGCAACATCAATGGTAATGCCTTGTTCACGCTCAGCTTGCAGGCCATCGACCAACAAAGCTAAGTCTGGGCGCTCACCCGTGGTACCTACACGCTGGCTATCGTTATTGACGGCTGCTAGTTGATCTTCATAAATCTGCTTAGAGTCATGTAACAAACGGCCAATTAAGGTGCTTTTACCATCATCAACCGAACCACAGGTTAAAAAGCGCATTAATGATTTGTATTGATGTTGAGTCAGATACCCTTCGATACCTAGTTCGGCCAACTCGGCCTCTACTGCTGCGTTCATATTAAAATCCTTGTTAATAACCACCCACGAAATGTGTCATTCAGAGCATCACAATTCGTGTTTTAGAAGTAGCCTTGGCGTTTTTTCATTTCCATTGAGCCAGACTGATCATGGTCAATCGCTCGTCCTTGTCTTTCACTCGATGTCGCCACCAACATTTCTTGAATTATTTCAGGCAATGTCGCCGCGGTAGATTCCACCGCACCAGTGAGTGGGTAACAACCGAGCGTTCTAAAGCGCACGCTTTTTTGCTCAACCTGCTCACCTTGTTCAAATACAAAGCGATCATCATCCACCATGATCAACATGCCATCACGGTTGACCACAGGGCGAACTGCAGATAAATACAAAGGCACAATTTCAATATTTTCTAGATAGATATATTGCCAAATATCCAATTCAGTCCAGTTTGAAAGTGGGAACACCCGAATGCTTTCCCCTTTATTAACTTGACCATTGTAGGTTTTCCATAGCTCAGGACGTTGATTTTTTGGATCCCAACCATGGTGCTTATCACGGAATGAATAGACGCGTTCTTTGGCGCGAGATTTCTCTTCATCACGACGAGCGCCACCAAAAGCCGCATCAAAACCATAGTGATTAAGTGCTTGTTTTAAGCCTTGAGTTTTCATGATATCGGTATGCTTGGATGAGCCATGCACAAAAGGATTACACCCCATCGCGATGCCTTCAGGGTTCTTATGCACCAACAACTCAAAACCGTATTTCTTAGCGGTGCGATCACGAAACTCAATCATTTCTTTGAATTTCCAATCGGTATCGACATGCAATAAAGGGAATGGGATCTTGCCTGGGTAAAAAGCCTTACGTGCCAGATGCAACATCACCGCCGAATCTTTACCCACCGAATACATCATCACTGGGTTATCAAACTCAGCCGCAACTTCACGAATAATATGAATACTTTCCGCTTCCAGTTGTTGTAAGTGAGTTAAACGTTCTTGTTCCATTTCAATATTTCCTTATTACTCTAAGAGCATCTCTTACGGCTAGATATAAGCTACTTAATTAAGCAGATATCACCTTAGCTTGATGTGGATTTAATGATGTAAATACTGCGCTGTTATTGAGGCTGGTTTCAATATTCTCGATATTATTGGCGCTATCATCTTGCTGAAACCAGCTGAGTTTTTTAGCCAACTTCACGACTTCACCCACCACTATTAATGAGGGTGATTGTGCCTGAACGGCTAAACTGGCAAGCTCGGATAGCTCACCAATCAGTACTTTTTGATTTTTATGAGTGCCACGTTCAATAATGGCGATAGGGGTGGTAGTCGCTCTACCATGTTCAATCAATTGTTGTTGGATATGACTCGACTTCATCAACCCCATATAAATGACTAAGGTTTGATTACCACGAGCTAAGGTTTTCCATTCCAGCGTATCTTGTTCCGATTTAAGGTGGCCGGTAATAAACATCGCCGATTGAGCGTAATCACGGTGGGTTAATGGGATACCGGCATAAGCCGTTGCACCCGCAGCGGCAGTAATACCTGGGATCACTTCAAATTGAATACCCGCCTCGGCCAACACTTCTAATTCTTCTCCGCCACGACCAAAGACAAATGGGTCCCCGCCTTTGATCCGCGCGACTTTATAACCTTGGTTGGCAAAATCGACTAGAAGCTGATTGGTTTTATGTTGTGGAACGCTATGATGACCGGCCTTTTTACCCACACAGACCAAAATGGTGGTACTCGGAATTAATGCCATGATTTCATCAGAAACAAGATAGTCGTACAGCACCACTTCCGCTTGCTGTAAATAAGATAAAGCCTTCAAGGTGAGTAGCTCAGCATCGCCTGGACCGGCACCAATAAGCGCAACACGACCAGCAGATAATTGACTGGTTGCTTGGGTTAGCAAAGCCTGCATACTTGGAGCTGCTTGTATGCTCTGTTGCTTGCGCATTGGAAATTGTTTAATCGTATCCATAAGCTTAAATCACCATTCATCCTAAATGAGAATTCATTATGACGATCGAAGCCGATTAGCTGAAATGATAAAAATTCATTCGATATGCAAATAACTGCTAAGGGATAATAGATCCAGCTAATATTAGATCTATCAAACTTATCCGTAAGCAACCGCTAAACCTTGACCAATAGCGCGAAAAGGTTATCGTAGCTATTCGTATTTAAAAGAGCCGTATTTAAAGCGCTGCATTGAAAGAAGCGGCACTTAAATAGGCCATATTGACAAGGAATAGAGTATGCAGTGGAAGTGTGTGAAATTTGCCGAGCTTAGCCCGTTAGAGCTTTATCAGTTATTGCGGCTAAGAGTTGATGTCTTTGTGGTGGAGCAAACCTGCCCTTATCCTGAACTCGATGGCAAAGACATACTAGCTGGGGTTTATCACTTAATAGGGTATCAAGAGAATGAGTTGGTGGCCTGTGCGCGCTTATTGCCACAAGGGGTCAGTTTTTCTGAGGTCAGTATTGGCCGAGTCGCAACTAATAAAAATCATCGAGGTGCAGGGTTAGGTCATCAACTGTTGCAAACCGCGATTGAATTTTGCTTAACATATTGGCCGAATTGCGATATCACCATTGGGGCACAATCGCATTTGGAAGCATATTATCAACAGCATGGATTTAAGAAAGCCAGTGAGGAATACCTTGAAGATGATATCCCTCATATTGATATGACGCGAAAAAATAAAGATTAACGAATTTATTCCGTCCGCGAAAAACCACCACTGGCGAGACGGAAAAATAGCACCGCACCATCTTCTCTCTCTATTTGTAGAATATCCAGATCACCACGATTAGTTAATTTAAAGCGAACCTGCTGACCATGCTTGATCTGACTAAGTGGCTTATCTTTTCCTTCGATCGCGACTAATTTATTGAGATCGGACAAAGATAAATCATTATTTCTAAACACCTGAGAAAGAGTGTCACCTTTGCTCACGGTATAATTATGCCACGGTTCTGGCCCAGCATTATTGGAGATCTCGCGCTTAGCTTGTTGTTCCGCCTTCGCGTCATCACCGGTATTGCCACCAAGACTAATACGTTTTTCATTTTGTTTGTCTTCGGTTTTAGGTTTTGGCTTTGATGCTGTGGTCTCGACCCCATTGATCATCACAGGCACCGCGACACGTTTTGGCTGCGTCACTGCCTTTACTATCGACTCCTGCTTTGGAGTGGATTTGCCAACCGGCAGTAATAACAAAATCAATACCATTGGGATCAGTATCATTAATGCACGTTGGTGTAATTTAGGCAAACTTAGCCAATAAGTCTTAAGCGTGCCAAAAACACTATTTTCGGCTAGTTTTTGTTTAAAGGACGATGGTTGTCGGTTACGTTGATTCACAGCTAAACCTCATTTATATATTCATCATCATAAGAATAAAAGTATTTCTGGTAGAGTACAAAATTTCAGTCTCATCCGATAGTAAAACCCATTATTGTTACAAAGTTTCATCACTATGGGGTAGTTTCATCTCTATGACAGAACTGGTATCCTTTACCCTTCATTTAAAAGCAAACAAGAGATCCGCATGTCTGAAGTTAAATTAGAAACAGTTGAACAAAAAGCAAGTTACGGTATTGGTCTACAAATGGGCCAACAACTTGCAGGTAGTGGCCTTGAAGGTCTTAGCGTCGCTGCTATCGCAAAAGGTATTGCGACTTCATTAACTGGTGACATGCCAGAAATCGAAGTTGACGACATCAATAATGCACTACGCGATCTACACACTCGTGCAGAATCACAACGCGCAGAAGTGGCTAAAGTAGCGGCTGCTGACGGTGAAGCATTCTTGGCTGACAATGCACTACGTTCGGAAGTTACCGTACTTGAGTCTGGTCTTCAATATGAAGTAATGACGGAAGGTACTGGCGAAATCCCAACTTCAGATAAGCAAGTACGCGTTCATTACCACGGTCAATTAACTGACGGTACGGTTTTCGACAGTTCAGTACAACGTGGTCAACCTGCAGAATTCCCAGTGACTGGCGTTATTGCTGGTTGGGTTGAAGCATTGCAACTTATGACGGTTGGCTCTAAGTGGAAATTATACATTCCGCAAGATCTTGCTTACGGTGAGCGTGGCGCTGGTGCGGCAATCCCACCTTTCGCAGCACTTGTATTTGAAGTTGAGCTAATTGCTATTCTTTAATATTGTTGGCTTAGACTAGCAATCAATCAAAACAGCCTAATTTGGCTGTTTTTTTTCATCTACAATTTGTAAATGATAACATCCCAAACATAAAAGTAACAATATTGCTAATTTACCTTAACTAATGAGTGAAGTTATAATATATTGAAAGCGCGAGTGCACTCTTTAATGGACAACCAAACAAACTAATACAATAAGGATATTAACATGAAAAAAATAGCAGTAGGCTTAGTGACTCTTAGCCTTATCATGTCAGCACCAAGCTACGCATTGTTTGGTCTTGGTGAAAAAGATTCTGACTCAGTGAGCAAGCTAAGCTCTCAGATCAGCGATTCTGCTCAAAATAGCTCTGAATTAGTTAATAGCTTGAAAGATCAACTCGGGGTTAGTTCCACTCAAGCTGCGGGTGGTGCGGGCGCATTACTTGCTTTGGCTTCGAATAAATTACCCGCCACAAGTGGTGCTGAATTAGATGGTCTATCTTCACAGCTTGGCGGTTTACTTAATACCGCAAAATCAGCCAGTAGTTCATTAGATAGCATGGCTGCAGTAAAAAGCGCATTTGAAAAATTAGGTTTAGATAGTGCCATGGTCGACCAATATGCACCGATTGTACTTGAATACTTGAATAAAGAAGGGGCGAGCAGCGGTTTAATGGATTCATTAACTAGCCTTTGGAAGTAAAATTAATCACTATCCATTTTTAGCTTTCATATTTTAAAGACAAAAAAAACGCTGAGTCATCGACTCAGCGTTTTTTATTAATGAACTTTCGTATTATTCAGCAGCTTCTTCAGCTGCAGCTGGACGATCTACAAGCTCAATGTAAGCCATTGGAGCTTTATCACCAGTACGGAAGCCACATTTTAAGATGCGAGTGTATCCGCCTTGACGGCTCGCAAAACGTGGACCTAGTTCAGTAAACAATTTTGCTACGACTTCGTTATCACGAGTACGTGCAAATGCTAAACGACGGTTAGCAACGCTATCCGACTTAGCTAATGTAATCAAAGGCTCAACTACGCGGCGAAGCTCTTTTGCCTTAGGCAAAGTCGTCTTAATAACTTCATGACGAACTAGAGAGCAAGCCATGTTGCTAAACATCGCTTTGCGATGGCTGCTGTTGCGGTTGAGTTGACGACCACTCTTACGATGGCGCATGACCTAATCCTTCTAACTAATATCAATTAATCTTCAGCAATCGACGCTGGTGGCCAGTTTTCTAGGCGCATACCTAGAGAAAGACCGCGCGACGCTAGAACATCTTTAATCTCTGTTAAAGACTTCTTACCAAGGTTTGGCGTTTTAAGAAGCTCAACCTCAGTACGCTGTACAAGATCACCGATGTAGTGAATCGCTTCTGCTTTCAAGCAGTTAGCAGAGCGAACTGTTAGTTCAAGATCGTCTACAGGACGCAGTAGAATAGGATCGAACTCCGGCTTCTCTTCTTTCTCTTCTGGTACACGTACATCACGAAGATCTACGAACGCATCAAGTTGTTCAGCTAAAATGGTAGCTGCACGACGAATTGCTTCCTCAGGTTCCAAAGTGCCATTTGTTTCCATATCGATGACAAGCTTGTCTAAATCGGTACGTTGTTCTACACGAGCTGCTTCTACAGCATAGGCGATTTTATCGACTGGGCTGTAAGTTGCATCTACAAGTAGACGACCAATAGGACGCTCATCTTCTTCAGTATGGATACGAGCTGAAGACGGAACATAACCACGACCACGTTCTACTTTGATACGCATAGCGATCTCAGCATTGTCATCCGTTAGGTGACAAATAACGTGCTCTGGGTTAGCGATCTCTACATCACCATCATGGATGATGTCACCTGCAACAACAGGGCCCGAGCCTGATTTATTTAGTGTAATGAACACTTCATCTTTGCCTTCGGCAACACTAACAGCTAAACCTTTCAGGTTAAGAAGAACCTCAAGGATATCCTCTTGAACACCTTCTTTGGTGCTGTACTCGTGTAAAACGCCTTCAATCTCAACTTCTGTTACAGCACAACCTGGCATAGAAGATAAAAGAATACGGCGAAGTGCATTACCTAAAGTGTGGCCAAAACCACGCTCTAAAGGCTCAAGAGTTACTTTTGCATGTGTCGTGCTGATCTGTTCGATGTCAACAAGACGTGGCTTAAGAAATTCTGTTACAGAACCCTGCATTGTGTCCTCTCTTTTGTTTAAACTTTACTTAGAGTAAAGTTCGACGATCAAGTGTTCGTTGATGTCAGCAGATAGATCAGAACGTTCTGGGATGCGTTTAAACACACCTTCCATCTTGCCACCATCTACTTCAATCCAAGTTGGTTTTTCGCGTTGTTCAGCAACTTCTAGAGCCGCTTTAATACGTGATTGCTGTTTAGCTTTTTCACGAATTGATACAACGTCGTTAGCCGAAACTTTGAATGAAGGAACGTTAACTACTTTGCCATTTACTAAGATAGCTTTATGGCTAACTAATTGACGTGATTCAGCGCGAGTAGCACCGAAACCCATACGGTAAATAACATTATCTAAACGACCTTCAAGAAGTTGAAGCAGGTTTGCACCTGTATTGCCTTTAAGGCGTGCAGCTTCTTTGTAGTAGTTGCGGAATTGTTTTTCTAGTACGCCGTACATACGACGAACTTTTTGCTTCTCACGAAGCTGAACGCCATACTCAGATAGACGACCGCGACGAGCGCCGTGTACACCTGGTGCGTTATCAATTTTACACTTGGTATCGATCGCGCGGACACCTGACTTAAGGAATAAGTCAGTACCTTCACGACGACTAAGCTTAAGCTTAGGGCCCAAATATCTTGCCATGATCTTTCTCCAATATTCCTAGAAACGAATTAAACGCGACGTTTCTTAGGTGGACGACAACCGTTATGAGGGATCGGAGTTGCATCAACAATATTAGTAATGCGGTAACCCAATGCGTTTAAAGCACGGATAGTAGACTCACGACCAGGACCAGGGCCCTTAACCATAACTTCCAAGTTCTTTAGGCCATATTCTTTGGCCATTTCACCTGCGCGTTCTGCAGCAACCTGTGCAGCGAACGGCGTAGATTTACGAGAACCACGGAAACCTGATCCACCTGCGGTAGCCCAAGAAAGAGCGTTACCTTGACGGTCAGTAATGGTCACGATTGTGTTGTTAAAAGAAGCATGGATGTGCGCTACGCCATCTGCTACTTGCTTGCGAACGCGTTTACGCGTGCGTGTTGGTTGTTTTGCCATTGTACTCTCTACCTTATCCGATTATTTTTTGATCGGCTTGCGCGGACCCTTACGGGTACGGGCGTTGGTTTTAGTACGCTGTCCACGTAGTGGTAGACTGCGACGATGACGAAGACCGCGGTAACAGCCAAGGTCCATAAGACGCTTGATGTTCATCGATACTTCACGACGTAGATCACCTTCTACAGTGTATTTAGCTACACCATCACGCAGTTGATCAATCTGCTCTTCTGTTAGTTCACTGATCTTAACATGTTCAGCAATACCCACTTCAGCTAAAATAGCTTGAGAACGAGTTTTGCCGATGCCGAAGATCGCGGTTAACGCGATAACTGCATGTTTTTGATCAGGAATGTTAATGCCTGCTATACGGGCCACTATTCACTCCTAGTACTTATATAAAGAATTATCCGCTGCAGAGCCCGTCGAGGATACGCAGCGGCATACTACTTCTTTTGCACGCAAAAGGTAGGCCGAGGAATATACTCGACCTGCCTTCATATTTCAAGTAAAAAAAACTGCTAATTAGCCTTGGCGTTGTTTATGCTTTGGCTCACTGCAAATTACACGCACAACACCGTTGCGCTTGATAACTTTACAGTTACGGCAGATTTTCTTAACGGAAGCACGAACTTTCATTGCTAAACTCCGTAAATGAAACCTGAACTATACTCGTTTAAATTAACGACCATAGCCTTTCAGGTTTGCTTTTTTCAACACAGAATCATACTGCTGAGACATCAGATGAGTCTGTACCTGTGCCATAAAGTCCATGATTACTACCACTACGATAAGTAGTGAAGTACCACCGAAATAGAACTTAACGTTCCAAGCGGTCATCATAAACTGTGGGACGAGACAAATAAAGGTAATATATAAAGCACCAACCAGCGTTAAGCGTGTCATTACTTTATCAATGTATCTTGCTGTCTGCTCACCTGGGCGGATGCCGGGTACGAATGCACCGGACTTCTTCAAATTATCAGCTGTTTCACGCGGGTTAAACACCATCGCAGTATAAAAGAAACAGAAGAAAATAATTGCTGTTGCATACAGTATTATATACAAAGGTTGACCTGGGCTAAGTGCCAAAGACACGTCCGTTAACCAACCAAATGTAGGGCTTTCACCATTCTGACCTAACCATTGGGCTAGAGTTCCTGGGAAAAGAATAATACTTGAAGCAAAGATAGCAGGGATAACGCCCGCCATATTTATCTTCAAAGGTAAATGCGTGCTTTGAGCTGCAAATACTTTACGACCTTGTTGACGTTTCGCATAGTTAACGACGATACGACGTTGACCACGCTCCATAAACACGACGAAGTAAATAACAGCGAACGCAATTACAGCAATTAACAATAGAAGAAGCACGTTCAATTCACCTTGACGCGCTTGCTCAATTGTATGTCCGATTGCAGCAGGCAACCCTGCAACGATACCAGTGAAAATAATCAATGAAATACCGTTACCAATTCCACGCTCAGTAATTTGTTCACCTAACCACATTAAAAACATGGTGCCGGTTACTAGACTGACGGTAGCAATGATTGTGAACATGGTTTTGTCGATAACGACAAGATTGTGGACCATGTTCGGCAGACCAGTTGCAATACCAATTGCTTGGAAAGTTGCCAGCACAAGCGTGCCATAGCGTGTATATCGGCTTATCTTACGACGGCCGGCTTCACCCTCTTTTTTGAGTTCAGCTAACGCTGGATGAACTACTGTTAACAGTTGGACAACGATCGATGCCGAAATATACGGCATGATACCCAACGCTAATATAGATGCACGCGAAAGAGCACCACCAGAGAACATGTTAAACATTTCAATGATGGTACCTTTTTGCTGTTCGAACAAATCGGCAAGTACAGTCGCATCAATACCAGGAATCGGCACAAAAGAGCCAGCTCGGAATACTAAAAGCGCACCTATTACGAATAACAAACGCGACTTTAATTCACCAGTACCCTGTTTAGCAGCACTGAAATCTTGTCCTGGTTTTTTAGCCATCTGTACCTATCCTTCGAAGATTATGCTTCGATTTTACCGCCAGCAGCTTCGATAGCAGCTTGAGCACCTTTAGTCACACGTAGACCTTTAACAGTGACAGACTTGCTGATTTCACCAGAAAGAACGATCTTAACAAACTCGATGTTCTTAGTGATTACGTTAGCAGCTTTCAAGCTGTTAAGATCAATAACGTCAGCCGTTACTTTCGCTAGCTCAGCTAGACGAACTTCAGCAGTCACTAGGCTCTTACGAGAAGTGAAACCGAATTTTGGTAGACGTTGTTTCAAAGGCATTTGACCGCCTTCAAAACCTGGACGAACAGAGCCGCCAGAACGTGATTTTTGACCTTTGTGACCGCGGCCACCAGTTTTACCTAGTCCAGAACCGATACCGCGACCTAAACGCTTCTTAGAAGGTTTAGAACCTGCAGCCGGTGATAGAGTATTCAAACGCATTCTGATTACTCCTCAACTTTAACCATATAGTAAACTTTGTTGATCATTCCGCGTACACACGGAGTATCTTCAAGTTCAACTGTATGGTTGATTCGACGAAGGCCTAGACCACGCAAAGAAGCTTTATGCTTCGGTAGACGGCCGATTGAGCTTTTAGTTTGAGTTACTTTAATAGTTGCCATGGTGTTCTTACTCCGAAATAGATTCAACAGTTAGACCACGCTTAGCAGCAACCATTTCTGGTGACTTCATGCCGCTCAAACCATCAATCGTTGCGCGAACAACGTTGATTGGGTTGGTAGAGCCATACGCCTTAGCAAGTACGTTATGGACACCTACAACTTCAAGTACTGCACGCATTGCACCACCGGCAATGATACCTGTACCTTCTGAAGCTGGTTGCATGTAAACTTTAGAGCCTGTATGGCGACCTTTCACTGAGTGGTGAAGTGTGCCTTCATTAAGTGCGATAGTAACCATGTTACGACGCGCTTTTTCCATTGCTTTTTGAATCGCAGCTGGTACTTCACGGGCTTTACCGTAACCGAAACCGATGCGACCATTACCGTCACCAACTACTGTTAGTGCAGTAAAGCTAAAGATTCGACCACCTTTAACCGTTTTTGCAACACGGTTAACAGCGATTAACTTTTCGTTCAAATCTGAAGCTTGTTGTTCTTGTTTAGCCATCTTCCAACCCTACCTTAGAATTTCAGACCAGCTTCACGTGCAGAATCTGCAAGTGCCGCTACTCGACCGTGGTATTGGAAACCAGAACGATCGAATGCAACATCAGAGATGCCTTTTTCGATAGCGCGCTCAGCAATAGCTTTACCTACAGCTTTAGCAGCGTCAACGTTACTAGTATTCTTAACTTGCTCACGGATCGCCTTTTCTACAGTAGAAGCAGATGCGATAACCACAGAGCCGTTTGGTGCGATAACCTGAGCGTACACGTGACGTGGAGTACGATGTACTACTAGGCGATTTGCACCTAGCTCGGCAATCTTACGACGTGCGCGTGTAGCACGACGGATGCGAGATGCTTTCTTATCCATAGTGTTACCTTACTTCTTCTTAGCTTCTTTAGTACGCACATTTTCATCTGCGTAACGAACACCTTTGCCTTTATAAGGCTCAGGCTCACGGTAAGAACGAATATCAGCCGCAACTTGACCAACAAGTTGTTTATCACAACCGGTTAAAACGATCTCAGTTTGACTTGGACATTCTGCTTTAACACCTTCTGGTAGAGCGTGCTCAACCGGGTGTGAGAAGCCTAAAGTGAGACCTACAGCGTTGCCTTTAATAGCAGCACGGTAACCAACACCTTTAAGAACTAGCTTCTTAGTAAAGCCTTCAGTAACACCAACAACCATGTTGTTAACAAGTGCGCGAGCTGTACCAGCTTGAGCATTTGACTTAAACACACCTTCTTTAGGTGTGAATATTAGGTTGTTATCTTCCTGTGAAAGAACAACATCGTTATTAATAACGCGCGTCAATTCACCTTTACCACCTTTTACAGTGATTTCCTGGCCGTTCAGTTTCACCTCAACGCCGGCAGGAATAGCAACGGGTGCTTTAGCAACACGAGACATAGTCTACTCCTTACGCAACGTAACAGATGATTTCACCGCCAAGACCTGCTTTACGAGCAGCACGGTCAGACATCAGACCCTTGGAAGTGGACACAACAGCAACACCCAAACCGCCCATCACAGTCGGTAACGTGTCTTTATTTTTATAGACGCGTAGACCAGGACGTGAAACACGTTGGATTTGCTCGATAACTGGTTTAGCTTGGAAGTACTTAAGTGTAACTTCTAGCACAGGTTTTACTTCGCCATCAGTAGCGAAGTCAGTGATGTAACCTTCAGCTTTAAGTAAAGTAGCAAGTGCAACTTTAAGCTTTGAAGAAGGCATTTTCACAGCAACTTTATTTGCTGACTGCCCGTTACGAATACGGGTCAGCATATCCGAAATCGGATCTTGCATGCTCATAAGATTTACTCCAAATGATTAAGTGGCAATTACCAGCTGGCCTTACGAAGTCCAGGAATCTCGCCTTTCATGCAAGCTTCACGAACTTTGATACGGCTCAGACCGAATTTACGTAGGAAACCGTGTGGACGACCAGTTTGGTTGCAACGGTTGCGCTGACGTGATGCACTTGAATCACGTGGAAGAGATTGCAGTTTTAAAACCGCATTCCAACGATCTTCTTCAGATGCGTTTACATCGCTGATGATTGCTTTAAGAGCAGAACGCTTTTCAGCGAATTGCGCTACAAGCTTTGCACGTTTAGTTTCACGTGCTTTCATTGATTGTTTAGCCATAACAGTAACCCTTCACCTTATTTGCGGAATGGGAAGTTAAAGGCAGCCAGCAGAGCTCGACCTTCTTCATCGGTGCTTGCAGACGTCGTGATAGTAATATCAAGACCGCGTACACGATCGACTTTATCATAGTCGATTTCCGGAAAGATGATTTGCTCGCGAACGCCCATGCTGTAGTTACCGCGTCCGTCAAAAGACTTAGCGCTAACACCACGGAAATCACGTACTCGTGGAAGAGCGATAGAAATCAAACGCTCAAAGAAATCCCACATACGCTCGCCACGCAAGGTTACTTTACAACCAATTGGGTAGCCTTCACGGATTTTGAAACCAGCAACAGATTTACGTGCTTTAGTGATAAGTGGCTTTTGACCTGAGATGGTCGCCATATCACTTGCTGCGTTCTCTAGTAGTTTCTTATCGTTAATTGCTTCACCAACGCCCATATTTAGGGTGATTTTATCAATCCTAGGGACTTGCATGACGCTTGTGTAGCTGAACTCTTTGGTCAGTTCAGCGACTACAGACGACTTGTAGTAATCATGCAGTTTCGCCATAGTAGAACTCCAAATTACTTAATTAATTCACCGTTTGATTTGAAGAAACGCACTTTAGTGCCTTCTTCCAAACGGAAACCGATACGATCCGCTTTACCAGTAGATGCGTTAAAGATTGCAACGTTAGAAGCATCAATAGCTGCTTCTTGTTCAACGATGCCACCTTGCTGACCTAGAGCCGGTTGAGGCTTTTGGTGTTTTTTAACAAGGTTGATACCTTCAACGAAAACTTTACCAGTTTCGAGAACCTTAGTTACTTTACCGCGCTTGCCTTTGTCTTTCCCAGCAAGAACGATTACTTCGTCATTACGACGGATTTTAGCTGCCATTTTTGTCGCTCCTTACAGAACTTCTGGTGCA
Organism: Vibrio sp. S11_S32; assembly: GCF_014694465.1. Taxonomy (NCBI): domain Bacteria; kingdom Pseudomonadati; phylum Pseudomonadota; class Gammaproteobacteria; order Vibrionales; family Vibrionaceae; genus Vibrio; species Vibrio sp. S11_S32. Next base: position 92,506 of record NZ_JAAUWS010000010.1, read on the forward strand.
AGTGACACAATCTTCATGAATTTCGCATTACGAAGCTCACGAGTCACAGGACCAAAGATACGTGTACCGACTGGTTGCTCAGTATTGTCATTCAACAATACACAAGCATTACGGTCGAAGCGAATGACAGAACCGTCTGGACGACGAACGCCTTTACGGGTGCGCACCACTACCGCTTTCAGGACATCACCTTTTTTAACTTTACCGCGTGGAATTGCTTCCTTAACAGTAACTTTAATGATATCTCCGATATGTGCATAACGGCGGTGAGAGCCACCCAGAACCTTAATACACATTACTCTGCGAGCGCCGGAATTATCCGCTGCGTCCAGTGTACTTTGCATTTGGATCATGTTAGTGCTCCGCTAAATATTAAAACTAGACCCATCACGGGTCGGGCTGCCTCTTTTACAAGGGCTGCGAATTGTACCACCGTTTCTTTCAGAAAGGTAGTCAAAAAATAAACGGCTCCAAAAAAACGTTTGGAGCCGCTTTAAAAGCTTAGAATATAAGGAAAATTAAATTTTCGCTTTTTCTAAAACTTTTACCAAAGTCCAAGATTTTGTCTTAGACAGTGGACGACACTCACAGATTTCAACTTTGTCACCTAGGCGACATTCGTTGGTTTCATCATGTGCATGTACTTTTGTCGTACGCTTGATGAACTTCCCGTATACAGGATGTTTAACAAAGCGTTCGATAGCAACAACGATAGACTTGTCCATCTTGTCGCTAATTACACGACCTTGAGTCGTACGAGTAGTTTCGCTCATTATGCGCCTGCCTTACTAGTCAAAACAGTCTTAACACGTGCGATATCACGACGTACAGCTTTCAGAGTATGAGTCTGCTGTAGTTGACCAGTCGCAGCTTGCATACGCAAGTTAAACTGTTCACGTAGCAAGCTCAATAACTCAGCGTTAAGCTCTTCAACGCTTTTTTCGCGTAGGTCTTGTGCTTTCATCACATCACCTGCTTAGTTACAAAAGTTGTTTTTATAGGCAGTTTACGTGCCGCAAGACGGAACGCTTCACGTGCCAACTCTTCAGGTACACCACCCATCTCGTACATCACTTTACCTGGTTGGATTTGGGCAACCCAATATTCTACGTTACCCTTACCTTTACCTTGACGAACTTCAAGAGGTTTTTCAGTGATAGGCTTGTCTGGAAAAACTCGGATCCAGATTTGACCTTGACGCTTAACGTGACGCGTCATTGCACGACGTGCCGCTTCGATTTGACGAGCAGTCATTCGACCACGGCCAACAGCTTTAAGACCGAATTCGCCGAAGCTCACATCAGTACCTTTAGCTAGACCACGGTTACGACCAGTCATAACCTTACGGAATTTAGTACGTTTAGGTTGTAGCATCAGTCGACTCCTTACTTACGGCTTTTACGCTGCTTCTTAGGCTTGTCAGCCTTTGGCTCAACAGCGTTTGCGTCAGGCATTCCACCAAGGATTTCTCCTTTGAAGATCCAAACTTTAACGCCGATCACACCGTATTGGGTGTGAGCCGAAGAAGTTGCGTAATCAATGTCAGCACGTAGGGTATGTAGTGGCACACGGCCTTCACGGTACCATTCAGTACGCGCGATTTCAGCACCGCCAAGACGGCCGCTTACTTCTACTTTAATACCCTTAGCACCTAGACGCATTGCGTTTTGTACTGCGCGCTTCATAGCGCGACGGAACATAACACGACGTTCTAGTTGAGACGAGATGCTATCAGCCACTAATTGACCATCTAGCTCTGGTTTGCGTACTTCGGCAATATTAATTTGCGCCGGTACACCTGCTATTTTAGCTACAGCTGCGCGTAGCTTCTCAACGTCTTCGCCTTTCTTACCGATTACGATACCAGGGCGAGCAGTGTGAATAGTCACACGGATGCTTTTCGCTGGACGCTCGATAACGATGCGAGATAAAGACGCTTTTTGCAGTTCTTTCGTTAAGAACTGACGTACCTTGAAGTCGCCGTCTAGGTTGTCAGCGAACTCTTTGGTATTAGCAAACCATGTAGCATTCCAAGGCTTAACGATGCCAAGACGAATACCATTTGGATGTACTTTCTGACCCATTTGCTTACTCTCCTAGTCTTTTAGCGATCCGCTACAACAATACTGATGTGGCTTGAACGCTTCAAGATACGATCCGCACGGCCTTTAGCACGAGGCATAATACGCTTCATGATAGGACCCTCATCTACGAAGATTTTAGCGACATTAAGATCGTCGATATCTGCACCTTCGTTGTGTTCCGCATTTGCAATCGCAGAATCAAGAACTTTCTTAATAAGTTCAGCAGCTTTTTTGTTGCTGAACGTTAGAATTTCAAGAGCTTGTTCTACTGATTTACCACGGATTTGGTCTGCAACTAAGCGAGCTTTCTGTGGAGAAATGCGAGCAAAGTTATGTTTAGCAATAGCTTCCATCATCTACTCCCTATTTCTTCTTAGCTTTCTTATCTGCAGCATGGCCGCGATAGGTACGAGTTGGCGCAAATTCGCCCAGCTTGTGACCGATCATTTCATCGGTAACGAAAACTGGTACGTGCTGACGACCATTATGGACAGCGATGGTCAAACCGATCATTGTAGGAATGATCATTGAGCGACGGGACCAAGTCTTAATAGGCTTTTTGTCTCCGCTTTCCACCGCTTTCTCTACCTTCTTCAGCAAGTGTAGGTCAATAAAAGGACCTTTCTTGAGAGAACGTGGCATGGCTTATCCTCTATTTAGATTATTTGTTACGACGACGTACAATGTACTTGTCGGTGCGTTTATTCTTACGGGTTTTGAAGCCCTTAGTTGGCATACCCCATGGTGAAACCGGATGACGGCCACCAGATGTACGACCTTCACCACCACCATGTGGGTGATCTACTGGGTTCATCACAACACCGCGAACGGTTGGACGAATACCGCGCCAGCGGTTAGCACCAGCTTTACCAAGTTCACGAAGCATGTGTTCAGAGTTACCTACTTCACCGATAGTAGCACGGCCTTCAGATAACACTTTACGCATCTCACCAGAACGTAAGCGTAGAGTTACATATGAACCGTCGCGAGCGACAAGTTGTGCATATGCGCCAGCTGAACGAGCTAGCTGTGCACCTTTACCAGGCTTAAGTTCAATACAGTGAATAGTCGAACCTACTGGGATGTTACGCATCGGCAGAGTGTTACCTGCTTTGATTGCGGCATCAACGCCAGATTGGATCGCATCACCAGCTTGAATGCCTTTAGGTGCAATGATGTAACGACGTTCACCGTCTGCATACAATACTAAAGCAATGTTTGCACTACGGTTTGGATCGTATTCTAGACGTTCAACCTTTGCAGGAATTCCATCTTTGTTACGTTTAAAGTCAATCAGACGGTAATGGTGCTTGTGACCACCACCAATGTGACGAACTGTAATACGACCGTTATTGTTACGACCACCGTTCTTAGAGTTTTTCTCTAAAAGTGGTGCGTAAGGCTTACCTTTATGAAGGTCAGCATTAACTACTTTAACAACGTGGCGACGACCAGGGGAAGTCGGCTTACACTTAACAATAGCCATTTTTAACTACTCCTGTTACTCAGCACCGCCAACGAAGTCAAGGTCTTGGCCTTCTTTCAAAGTAACGTAAGCTTTCTTGACGTCTGAACGACGGCCTTCACGTGTACCTTGACGTTTGGTCTTACCCTTAAGAACAAGGGTATTTACAGACTTAACTTCAACTTCAAATAGCTTCTCTACTGCTGCTTTGATCTCTTTTTTCGTTGCGTTAATAGCAACTTTAAAAACGATAGTGTTTGCTTTTTCAGCAGTCATTGTCGCTTTTTCAGAGACGTGCGGGGCACGTAGAACTTTTAGTAGACGCTCTTCACTGATCATGCCAGCATCTCCTCAACTTGCTTCACTGCGTCAGCAGTAATTAGAACCTTGTTAAATGCAATCAGACTTACTGGATCAATACCAGCTACGTCACGTGCATCAACTTTATAAAGGTTACGAGCAGCTAAGAATAGATTCTCGTCTACTTCGCTAGTTACGATTAAAACATCGTTTAGCTCAAGATCTTTAAGCTTAGCAACTAGGTCTTTAGTTTTTGGCGCTTCAACTGAGAAGTTATCAACAACGATTAAACGCTCTTGACGAACTAATTCAGAAAGAATGCTTTTCATAGCACCACGGTACATTTTTTTGTTAACTTTTTGGCTGTGATTTTGTGGTTTCGCAGCAAAAGTAACACCACCTGTACGCCAGATTGGGCTACGGATTGTACCAGCACGCGCACGGCCAGTACCTTTTTGACGCCATGGTTTAGCGCCGCCACCAGATACTTCAGAACGAGTCTTTTGAGCACGAGTACCTTGACGAGCACCTGCTGCATACGCAACAACTACTTGATGTACAAGAGCTTCGTTAAACTCACGTCCGAAAGTAGTCTCGGAAACAGTTAGTGCATCAGCACCTTTAACCATCAATTCCATTACTTACTCCTAGACGTTATGCTTTAACAGCTGGCTTTACGATAACGTTGCCACCGATAGAACCGGGTACTGCACCTTTAATAAGAAGCAGATTGCGTTCAGCGTCAACACGTACGATCTCTAGGTTCTGAGTCGTTACACGCTCAGCTCCCATGTGACCAGCCATTTTTTTGCCTTTAAACACGCGACCTGGAGTTTGACATTGGCCAATTGAACCCGGTGCACGGTGAGACAAAGAGTTACCATGAGTCATATCTTGAGTACGGAAGTTCCAACGCTTAACTACGCCTTGGAAGCCCTTACCTTTAGATGTACCAGTAACGTCTACTTTTTTGATTTCATTGAAAAGTTCTACGTTTAGCTCAGCGCCAACTTCAAACTCTTCACCGTTTTCTAAACGGAATTCCCAAAGACCGCGACCTGCTTCAACACCTGCTTTCGCAAAGTGACCAGCTTCAGGTTTAGTTACACGGTTAGCTTTCTTAGAACCTGCAGTTACTTGAATAGCTGCGTAACCATCAATCTCAAGAGTACGTACTTGAGAAACACGGTTAACTTCAACTTCAACAACTGTTACAGGAATAGAAACGCCTTCTTCGGTAAATACGCGGGTCATACCCACTTTACGACCGACTAGACCAATCATTATCTCTTCTCCCTTAACCTAGGCTGATTTGAACATCAACGCCAGCAGCAAGATCTAAACGCATCAATGCATCAACAGTTTTATCTGTTGGCTCAACGATGTCGATCAAACGCTTGTGAGTACGAATTTCGTACTGGTCACGTGCGTCTTTGTTGACGTGAGGAGAAGTAAGAACAGTGAAACGCTCTTTACGAGTAGGCAGTGGAATAGGACCACGAACCTGTGCGCCGGTGCGCTTTGCTGTTTCAACGATTTCCGCTGTAGACTGATCGATTAAACGATAATCGAAAGCCTTAAGACGGATACGAATACGTTGGTTCTGCATGAGACAGAGCTCCAATTAATTAATTACACAAACAATATCGCCACTCAACTGCATAAATTTGCAGGAATGTCGATTGATTTATGTGAAACCGTAGTGCCCTTATTGGGTACATTGTCAGTTAATTGTGATTAACATTTCTTATAGTGATCGCGAACAATCGCTAACTGCAATAAACATTAATTTTATTAACTGCGAACATAAGCTGAGTATACATTATGGTTAATCACCGAATTATCTCTAAAAGATAAAGAGTGTTAACACGAATCCTCGCTGCTCATTGGTTCACAACTGGCTTAACCAGTGCGTTGCATTATACAGATCACAAAACGGGATGCAAGTGTTGGATGAAAATTAATCGGAACAATACGATTTAGGTGCGAGGTGCGAGGTGCGAGGTGCGAGGTGCGAGGTGCGAGGTGCGAGGAAATGATAGTCTGTAAAAACAAAAAGGGAAGCCGAAGCTCCCCTTTCTCATTGTACTAACGGTTGTTAGTCTTGTTTACCAAAAGGTATCGGCAATTAAGCGATAACTTTAGCAACAACACCAGCACCAACAGTACGGCCGCCTTCACGGATTGCGAAACGTAGACCTTCGTCCATCGCGATTGGTGCGATTAGAGTTACGATCATTTGTACGTTATCGCCAGGCATTACCATTTCAACGCCTTCTGGCAATTGAATGTCGCCAGTTACGTCCGTTGTACGGAAGTAGAACTGTGGACGGTAACCTTTGAAGAAAGGAGTATGACGACCACCTTCATCTT
>NZ_JAAUWS010000011.1:0-89640 GCF_014694465.1 Vibrio sp. S11_S32
GCTCGAGCAGAGATTGCCATTCTTGATTAGTGTGTCGTTGTGCCATATTCAAATCTCCTAATAGTTTGAGATCTGATCTTATGATTCGCAAAAATAAATGAACATGTGGGGTTTATGGGGCGCTTACGTTAATATCAATACGAAGCACTAGAGCAGTTAGAGGGTAATTTTTATTTAGCTGCTCACAAACTTCTTTTAAGGAAATCAATTTAAAATTATCATTTTCATTAAAACCACACTTAGGCGTATACCAACAAACTTTAGCGTTCTGTTCCTTGCGTAAGCGTATAGCGTGCTCCCAAACAAGATCTAAACGTGACTTACCTTCATCAAGTTCAGTATTGGGCACATCATAAAAACAATTGGCAATACCTGTGCCTCCTAAAGCACCATATTTATCTCCCACACCAAAATTACTAGGCTTTTCATAAGGCAGGTACTTTACATTCAAACTACCTTGATAAGTTTTACTATCTTGTGCTTTATTTATTTGTCTTTCTTGACCTATCAGCACTAATTTTTCAATCACATTAGTGCTGACAAGATTATTTACCGGATTAATAGCAATATCTAGCTGTTCAGTTTCTCGTTCTCGCTCCAACTTAACCATACGAAATTGTTCATTATCATTTGAAATGCCTTCTTTTTTGCTAATTGATTTAGGAGCAAGAATCAAATTAACAGCATTTCCTTGTGGCTGACTAATTCCTGTTATTTGCGCACAAAGAACGCTATCCCCTAAAGGAATCCCATAAAAAGAAAGCTGAATAGATTGGTTGTGCCAATATGGAATTATATATGAACTATCATGTTCTTTAGCTAAAATTATTTTGTTATTTACATCTTTTATAATTTTTCTTGTGTATCGATCGTACTTCAGATGATGTAAAAATATGGCATCTTTATGCGATAAATTTCGAGGTAGTATTACAGGACACTCACAGTCAGTTTCAGGTTCATCATTTAGATGTAATTTTTGCTCAACTTTACTCCAGTTATAAACAGAAATTATGCGTTTAATTTCACAGGAATAACCGTAATGAGCCATAAAAAACTGCAATGGATGAATTATGAATGAAATGTCGTTTTCAGTTACTATTAAAAGGCGATTTTTATCAACTTCAAATTTCGGTATATCGTTATAATGTACATAATCCCGATATTTAAAAGGATGATTTCCCGCATCATCCGAAATGGATCTAATTAATAAATTTTGTTTTTTTTCGTTAATCTTGACCTCATAGCGTTGTAATTTAAAGCGCTGTTTAGATTCGCCATTAACCCAAATACTACCAAAAGGGATTTTATGTAAATAATTTATAGGAACTTTTACAATCAGAAAGCTCTGACGCTCTTCACCATTCTTTGCGATATACGTTGGATTAGTTAATTGAACAAACTTTATTTCAACGAGTGTGTTAGATTGTTTTGTTGCAAGTCTATGATAATACCAAATAGCAACGTACTCACTTTCGCGGTAAAAAAAACCACCTACTTTACCACTTTCAAAGAAACGCAATAGTGAAAGCGAACAACGCCACTCTTCTCTTTCAAGTTGATGAGAATCAAAATAAGACACAGAATCACCAATTCATACACATTTAATAGTTGTTGAATTATACAACTATTTAGTTATGGTATGACAATTATTTGTATCTTTTGACGATTATTAGTAACTTTAACAACCGCCTCCCACTAGCGCCGCCATTGAACTGGAATGATGGGGCGATCGAAACGGACGATTTTTCCAATTGTGATGGTTAATATCGACATCGGTTAATGAGGCAACCGAGGCACTTTCTAATGCTTCATCATCTTCCATTTCCGGCAATAAATCACATAAACGAGACGCCAGCATGGTCTTTCCAGTACCGGGTGGCCCGAGAAAAAGTAAATTATGCGAACCGGCGGCGGCGATCTCTAATGCGCGCTTACCTTGTTGCTGGCCAATAATATCTTGTAGATCTCGTTCATTGGTTTTTACTGGCTCTTTTTCCGGTGAGATAAACAGTTGCAGATTTTGCTGGCCACATAAATCGGCGCACACTTCGAGTAAACTTGATGCCGACTTGTGTAAACCTTGCCCCACCAATGCAGCTTGATCGCCATTTTCATGTGGCACCACCAAACAGCGTGCGACTTTCTTACACGCTAAAGCGGCGGGAAGTACCCCTTTGACACGGCGCAAACCCCCCGATAACGCTAACTCACCAATAAATTCATACTGCGCTAGCTTGTTCAGCTTAATTTGCTGTGAGGCGGCTAAAATACCCAATGCGATCGGTAAATCAAAGCGCCCACCTTCTTTGGGTAAATCGGCTGGTGCTAAATTGACCGTGATACGTTTAGCGGGAAACTCAAAGTTCGAATTTAAGATCGCACTGCGCACCCGATCTTTTGATTCTTTGACTGTGGTTTCTGGTAACCCTACTAACGAAAAGCCCGGCATACCGTTGCTAATATGGACTTCGACAGTGACCTCGGGGGCTTCAACCCCAACACAAGCTCGACTGTGTATGATTGCTAATTCCATTAATTTCACCCTTATTTACGCTCGTGATGGTCGAAATTCTTATTTCTATTGTCCTGTATACAAGGTTTGAAGTGCGCCGTATGGTGAAAAAAGTGTGAGTTTTTGCTTGTAATATAACCGGGCTCTGTGATATCACTAGTAATACAGTTTACTAACGTCTTATTTACATACTGATTTACAGACTCATTGACATGGATAAGTAATGCACAAAGTCGCTCGATTCAACACTCTCATTCTCGTGGTCATTATTCGATCCGCGCGGGGATTAGTGAGCGACAAGTAAACACCAACACTAATAAGCCCCCGCACTCAAGTCCGGGGGCTTTTTTTATCAATAAGACATAAGCGAAAACAATAAAAATAATTTCAGAAGTTAAGTGACCGATCAAAGTTGAATACAGAGAAAAGTGCAAAGGGTCATAACTAGCCTTTTCTCAAGCGTCCAAACATGAGACTGCGTCTTTTCGGAGTATTCAAATAAATCAACCACTAAATGGAATCGAGAATAATTTCAGGGAGAGACAAAAATGAACGGATCGGAGCTGGTAGTCAGCGCATTGCAACAAGAAGGCATCAAAACCATATTTGGCTACCCCGGTGGTGCGATCATGCCAATTTATGATGCGCTATACGATGGTGGCGTTGAGCACATCCTATGTCGCCACGAGCAAGGCGCAGTAATGGCCGCGATTGGTATGGCACGCTCAACTCAAGAGGTGGCAGTCTGTATGGCAACCTCTGGCCCTGGTGCCACCAATTTAGTCACAGGTTTGGCCGATGCATTAATGGATTCTATTCCGATTGTTGCCATTACCGGACAAGTTGCCAGTACTCATATCGGCACCGATGCATTCCAAGAAATGGATGTAATTGGCATGTCATTATCTTGCTGTAAACACAGTTACTTAGTGACGGATATTAACGATCTTGCCCCGACCCTCTCCGAAGCATTTGAAGTGGCAAAATCAGGACGCCCCGGTCCAGTTTTAGTTGATATTGCTAAAGATGTTCAATTGGCCGAAGCGCCAGTTAAAATCTTGCCAGAATTCACTCCTCCTGCAATCCCAGTTGCCAGTCAAAATGCGATTGAGCAAGCACAACAAGTATTAGCCAATAGTCACAAACCGGTATTGTATGTCGGTGGTGGTGTACAACTGGCCAAAGCGACCGATTCAGTACGCCAGTTTTTGACTCACAACCCAATGCCAGCGGTCAGTACTTTAAAAGGGTTAGGCAGCATTGAACGTCATTATCCACATTATCTAGGTATGCTCGGTATGCACGGCACTAAAGCGGCGAACTTAGTGGTGCAAGAAGCGGATTTATTAATCGTGGTCGGTGCGCGTTTTGATGATCGAGTGACCGGTAAATTAGATACTTTTGCGCCACATGCCAAAGTGATCCACCTTGATATTGACGCGGCCGAGTTTAATAAACTGCGCTTATCTCACGCCTCGTTGCGCGGCGATCTCAACTTGCTACTGCCGCAATTAGAACTGAGTAATGATATTTCTGAATGGGTGGCACATTGCGATCGCTTACGCAGCAAATTCAAATGGCGTTATGACCACCCAGGCGATCTTATCTATGCACCAAAGCTACTTAAACAGCTCAGTGATATGATGCCAGATAACTCGATTGTCTCAACCGATGTCGGGCAACATCAAATGTGGGCAGCGCAACATATTCAACCGCGCGCGCCGCAAAACTACATTACTTCCGCCGGTTTAGGCACTATGGGATTTGGCTTACCCGCGGCAATGGGCGCTAAAGTGGCTCGCCCACAAGATGAATCGATCCTGATCACCGGTGACGGTTCTATTATGATGAATATTCAAGAGCTTGGCACATTAAAACGCCGTCAAATACCAGTAAAAATGGTACTACTCAATAACCAACGTTTAGGTATGGTGCGCCAGTGGCAATCACTGTTCTTTGATGGCCGCCACAGTGAAACGATTTTGGATGATAACCCTGACTTTATCATGCTGGCAAAAGCGTTTGATATTCCTGGTAAAACCATCACTCGTAAAGAAGAAGTTGAGCCCGCTCTCAAAGAAATGTTAGCCAGCAAGACCTCTTATTTACTGCATGTTTTAATTTCAGAAGAACAAAATGTTTGGCCATTAGTGCCACCGGGCGCGGCAAACCAAGATATGTTGGAGAACTCATAATGGACAGATATCAATTAAACATCCGAGCCGATGATCAGCCGGTTTTATTAGAACGAGTATTGCGTGTTATCCGACATCGTGGTTTTATTATCAGACAAGTGATCGCCACAGTGAATCATGAAAGTAATGTAGCTAACGTTGAAATCATTGTCGACAGCAACCGTCCAATCAGTATTTTGATTAATCAGATCGAAAAGCTATGGGATATTCTCACGGTTGAAACAGAATTATTGCAGACTCATCTCTCTGAGTAGATGGATCAATATCTTTATAAAGGAAGAAAAAGAATGGCGACTAGCACAGCAGATTTTATTTGGTTTAATGGTGAAATGGTTCCTTGGGCGCAAGCAAACGTCCATGTATTAACCCACTCTATGCACTACGGCACCTCAGTTTTTGAAGGGGTTCGTTGTTACGATACCCCAAATGGCCCGATTGTCTTTCGCCACCGTGAGCACATGGAACGCCTAAAAGATTCGGCTAAAATTTATCGTTTCCCTATCCCATACACGGTCGATGAAATCATGGAAGCGTGCCGCGAAACATTACGCGCCAATAAACTCGATTCTGCTTACATTCGTCCATTAGGTTTTATTGGCAATGTCGGACTTGGGGTTTGCCCTCCGGTTGATTCTGAAATGGAACTGATCATTGCCGCTTTCCCTTGGGGCTCATATTTAGGTGAAGAAGCTTTAGCTAATGGCGTCGATGCGATGATTTCTAGCTGGAACCGCGCCGCGCCAAATACCATCCCAACCGCAGCAAAAGCAGGTGGTAACTACCTATCTTCATTGCTAGTTGGCGGGGAAGCTCGTCGTCACGGCTACGATGAAGGTATCGCATTAAGTGTTAATGGGTATATCTCTGAAGGCGCGGGCGAAAATATCTTTGTGGTTAAAGGTGGAAAAATTGTAACACCACCGGCCACCAGCTCAATTTTACCCGGCATTACCCGTGACTCGATTGTAACGCTAGCCAAAGACTTAGGTTATGAAATCATAGAAGCCGATATTGCTCGTGAAGCGCTATACCTTGCTGATGAAGTATTTATGACAGGTACCGCAGCTGAAATCGTACCGGTGCGTAGCGTCGATCAAATTACCGTCGGCGAAGGCAAACGCGGCCCAATCACCGAGCATATTCAATCCACTTTCTTTGGTTTGTTTAATGGCTCAACCGAAGATAAGTGGGGCTGGCTCGATCCAGTCTACCCACAAGGTAAGTAAGCCGATTTAAAATACTCTTAAAATTATTGTTATATCCCCAAAGTAATTGGCGTTTCAGTGAGGCGACAAGTGAAAGAAAGCTCATGAGCATAGCGGGTCTATGTCCTCTTTTTTTAAAGATAGAGCCGAATAAACACTGTCAACAAAGCGGTCACTTCAAGTACGCAGGGGATAATTAAAAGGATTTAATTATTATGCCAATCTATCGCTCCGCCACTACCACTCATGGTCGTAATATGGCCGGTGCTCGTGCTTTATGGCGCGCTACCGGAGTAAAAGAAGAAGACTTCGGCAAGCCTATTATTGCAGTAGTGAACTCATTTACTCAATTTGTACCCGGTCATGTTCACCTTAAAGACATGGGCCAATTAGTGGCCGCAGAAATCGAAAAATCGGGCGGTATAGCCAAAGAATTCAACACCATCGCAGTTGATGATGGTATTGCCATGGGTCACGGCGGCATGCTGTATTCATTGCCTTCGCGTGAGTTGATCGCCGATTCAGTTGAGTATATGGTTAATGCTCACTGCGCCGATGCCATGGTATGTATTTCCAACTGCGACAAAATCACCCCCGGAATGTTGATGGCGTCACTGCGTTTAAATATTCCTGTGATCTTTGTTTCTGGCGGACCAATGGAAGCGGGCAAAACCAAGCTTTCTGATCAACTGATCAAGCTCGATCTGGTTGATGCCATGATCCAAGGCGCGGATCCAACCGTGTCAGATGAACAAAGTGAGCAAGTTGAACGTTCGGCTTGCCCTACTTGTGGTTCGTGCTCGGGCATGTTTACCGCCAACTCTATGAACTGTTTAACCGAAGCGCTTGGTTTAAGTCAGCCGGGTAATGGTTCAATGCTGGCCACACACGCCGATCGTGAGCAACTCTTTTTAACCGCAGGTCAGCGCATTGTTGATCTCGCCAAACGCTACTACTTAGAAGACGACGAATCGGCTCTGCCGCGTAATATCGCATCACGCTCTGCGTTTGAAAATGCGATGGCGTTAGATGTGGCAATGGGTGGCTCAACCAATACCGTTCTGCATTTAGTCGCTGCCGCGCAAGAAGGGGAAATTGACTTCACCATGGAAGATATTGATCGTATCTCTCGTCAAATTCCTAATATCTGTAAAGTAGCCCCTTCCACCCCAAAATATCATATGGAAGATGTGCACCGTGCTGGTGGCGTAATGGCGATTTTAGGTGAGCTAAACCGCGCAGGGTTGATCGATAACCAAACCAATACCGTACTAGGCATGACCATGGAGCAGCAACTGGCTCATTACGACATCATGCAAACCGAATCAGAAGACGTGAAAAAATTCTTCCGCGCCGGTCCTGCTGGTATTCGTACCACCAAAGCCTTCTCGCAAGATTGTCGCTGGGATAGCTTAGATGACGATCGTGAAAACGGTTGTATACGCACCAAGCAACATGCCTTTAGCCAAGATGGAGGTCTCGCGGTATTAAGCGGTAACATCGCTTTAAATGGCTGTATTGTGAAAACCGCAGGGGTCGATGAAAACAGCTTAACCTTCCAAGGTCCGGCGATGGTTTTTGAAAGCCAAGAAACCGCGGTTGAAGGCATTTTAGGCGGTAAAGTAAAAGCCGGCGACGTAGTGGTTATTCGTTATGAAGGCCCTAAAGGTGGCCCAGGCATGCAAGAAATGCTCTACCCTACTACTTATCTTAAATCGATGGGTTTAGGTAAAGAATGCGCGCTATTAACCGATGGTCGTTTCTCCGGTGGCACTTCGGGTTTATCAATTGGCCATGCATCACCAGAAGCGGCCGATGGCGGCACGATTGGTTTAGTCAATCAAGGTGACATCATTACTATTGATATTCCAAACCGCACCATTGAACTTGAAGTCAGTGAGCAAGAATTGGCACAGCGTCGCGCCAAACAAGACCAACTTGGTTGGAAACCGGCTAATCGTGAACGTGTGGTTTCTTACGCACTAAAAGCGTATGCGATGCTAGCCACCAGCGCCGATAAAGGTGCTGTGCGTGATAAATCTAAGCTAGAGGGGTAGCCCTTATGTCGGATGATGCCAGTCAATTATCACAACACTCATTACCTCACACTGGCGCAGAATACCTGCGTCATATCTTGCGCGCGCCGATTTATGAAGTCGCGCAAGTTACGCCACTGCAAAACTTAACCCGTTTATCGGAGCGAACGGGTAATCATATCCAGTTAAAGCGCGAAGACCGACAACCGGTGCATTCGTTTAAATTACGCGGTGCTTACAACATGGTCGCCAGTTTAACCGACAGCCAAAAACAAGCGGGCGTGATCACAGCGTCCGCGGGCAACCATGCTCAAGGGATTGCATTATCGGGTAAACATTTATCCATTCGCGCCATTATAGTGATGCCCAAAACCACACCAGATATCAAGGTGATCGCGGTACGCGGTTATGGCGGTGAAGTGGTGTTGTTTGGTAATAACTTTGATGAAGCCAAAGGGGAAGCCGAGCGCTTAGCCGCCGAGCATGGTTATACCTATGTACCACCCTTTGATCATCCATTAGTGATTGCCGGACAAGGCACCATTGGTATGGAGATGCTGCAACAAAACGGTCACTTAGATTATATCTTTGTTCCTGTGGGCGGTGGTGGTTTAGCGGCTGGGGTAGCAGTACTGATTAAGCAATTGATGCCAGAAATCAAAGTGATCGCCGTCGAGCCTGAAGATTCGGCTTGTTTAAAAGCCGCGCTCGATGCTGGTAAACCTGTCCCGCTGGATCGGGTGAGTATGTTTGCCGATGGTGTCGCGGTTAAGATTATCGGTAATGAAACCTTCCGCTTATGCCAACAAAACTTAGATGGTCATATTACGGTTTCCAGTGATGAGATCTGCGCTGCGGTTAAAGATATTTTTGAAGATACCCGCGCCATTGCTGAGCCTTCTGGCGCATTAGCCTTAGCCGGTTTAAAAAAACACGCCGAGCAACATCAACTTAAAGATAAACAACTGGGCGCGGTATTGTCGGGCGCGAACACCAATTTCCACGGTTTGCGTTATGTGTCTGAACGCTGTGAACTGGGTGAAAAACGCGAAGGTTTATTAGCGGTCACCATTCCTGAGCGTCAGGGTGCCTTTTTAGAATTCTGTCATTTAATTGGTGGTCGTGCGGTAACTGAGTTTAATTACCGTTATAACGATAATAAACAAGCCAATATTTTTGTTGGGGTGCGTTTACAAGAAGGCCAGCAAGAGCTGGATAATATTGTCGAAGACTTACGCAACGGCGGTTATCCGGTGGCCGATTTATCCGATGATGAAATGGCTAAACTGCATGTGCGCTATATGATTGGTGGTAAACCCTTACAGCCATTACAAGAGCGTTTATACAGCTTTGAGTTTCCAGAGTCGCCAGGTGCGCTATTAAACTTTTTAAGTACGCTAGGCACGCATTGGAACATCAGTTTATTCAATTATCGTAACCATGGAGCCGATTATGGGCGAGTGTTATGTGGCTTTGAATTGGATGATTCAGATTTAGAACGCTTCTCTGCCCACTTACAAGAGTTGGGTTATCAGTATAAAGATGAAAGCGACAGCCCAGCGTACAAGTTCTTTTTATCTTAATGGGTTGATTTTTTAATCTATAATAACCAAAAACCCACAACGAGTTGTGGGTTTTCTTTTTTGTGCCATAACTGTTAATAAAACAATGAGATTATTTGAGCGTATCGGTGGCCTTCTCAGACTCAGCAGGTTTATTGGCTTGAGGCGGAGTAACATCGGTTTCTTGAATAGCTTCAGTCGATGGCGCATCGACCACTTCTTGTTGCTGCGCTGCGTTATTATTGTCTTGGCTTACGCTGTCTACCGATGAGCTATCCGCATCCGATGGAGCCTCGTCATTGGCTTTAGAAGGCTCAGTGGCGACTTGGTCATCATCATTATTCACATCAGCAGCCTGTGCTTTTTCTGTTGCCTCTGAGCTTTGTTGCTTGGGTGTAAAACTGAATTTTTGACCCGCTACGGATGCATCAATAATCAAACCACCTTTAGTTGCAGTAAATATTGCCATATCATTAACATAACTGGCCGCAGTGCTTTGTTCGGTACCCGATTGACCTGCAGTGGCTGAGTTACCGGTAGTGCCCACTTGAGCATTGGCACCAATATTTAATGCCACGGCTGAGGCTTGGGCACCAAATGCAAATTCACCTTGAGTAAAATTATCTAAAGCATGTTTATTTTTAAAGAAGATAATTTCACTATAACCTTCACCACCAAATGAATAACCAATAGAAAGCTGGCTCATGGTCGACTCACCCAATAATTCAAGCTCAGGGTAAACACCGCGATACACTTGCCCAGTACCATAAGCACCACCAATAAAGAATGCCGCTTTACCTATGGTTGGGAAAACCGCAAAACCGTAGGCACTGCTAAATAACTTTTCAGTTTGTGGTGAACGTTTAAAGTTGATCAGACTATCGGTATAAGAATCTGCAGAGGCAGTTACTGACCATAATGTTATCCCCATCATTAGCGCTAACATCAGTTGTTTTAATGGCTTCATTATTCTTCCTTAAAAACGATTATGGCTAATATCATAGGACAAGTTACCCATTGGATATTAATCCTTATCAAATTTGATTAAAATTGATGACTAAATAAACATGTTACTGCTCGATTCTCTATATAACTGACCATTGAAATGTCATCATCAAGTAATATCGAATACAGAAAATATTCAGCCCATAAAATGAGCCTTTACGTGAACATCTGTAACTAACTTGGATATAGATAGCAAAATGCGAATTAAGTTCACTCTAACCACTGCTGATATAACTGTTGGCTATCACCGAGATAATCAATTAACCACTCCACCAACTTGTTACCATCATCTTTACGCCACACTAAACAACAGGCACTTAATGGTTTATCGCCACTTATTTTCGCTTCAATCAACTCGCCTTGCTCAATAAAGTGTTTGGCCATGTGGCGTGGCATATAACCCATTCCAACCTTATTTTTAAGGCATTCTATCGCACTAAACCAATTAGGTAATAATAAGCGTCGCTGTTGTATTGAATGCCATGTATGCCGCTTAGGCAGCAAGGTAGAGGTATCATCCAAACAGATGGCTGGCACATTGATTAAGTCGTCAGCCGTCAACTCTGTTTTGGCTGCTAATGGGTGATCACTGGCCATCACATAAGCCCAATCGATACTACCCATCGGTTTGACTCCGTAATCCCCACTAACAGGAATCGCAGAAGTAGCACCTATCACAATATCAGCTCGACCTTCTGAAATGGCTTCCCACGAACCATTAAATACCTCCATATTGATCTGCAACTCAGCAAAATCGAAAGTGCGATAAAAGTCTTCAATCAATGGTTTTAACTGCTCAAGCTTAACAATGTTATCTAAGGTTAATTTAACCGTTTTATTATAACCATTTTCCACTCGTTTGGTTTGCGCTTTAACTTCTTCCATATGACGCAGCAACTGACGAGCCTCATTGATAAAATGCTGCCCCGCTTCGGTTAATTCGACTTTACGCGCTAATCGGTTAAATATTTTCACGCCTAATTCATTTTCAACCTGACGAACCGCATAACTGATCGCTGATGGTACTTTATGCAATTGCTCAGCAGCGGCAGTAAAACTGCCTAAACGCGCGATAGTATCGAGCATTTGTAACGATTGTTTTGAGTACATATATCCTCACCTACTACCCATCAAAAATTTTGAACGATAACTCCAAATTATAACGTTTAATTTTGTCACAAAGAAGTTTTATACTGCTTAGTATCGGTATGGATGCGCTTACTTGCCATCAACCACAGACTATTTTAAGTGGCTTGTTTATGAATATTGCAAAAACACAACTCTTTTACCTTGCAGCACTTTCTATGTTGGGCTTTGTTGCTACCGACATGTACTTGCCTGCCTTTAAAGTATTAGAAGATCATTTTTCGACCGGTCCTGAATCGATCGCGCTTTCTTTATCTATCTTCTTAGCCGGTATGGCATCAGGTCAATTATTATGGGGCTTAGCAGCTGATAAATTTGGCCCTCGTAATACGCTCGCGGCAGGTTTAGTTTTATTCTCATTGGCTTCTTTAGGTTTAGGCTTTAGCCAAGAAGTATGGCAGTTATTAGGTCTACGCTTTATCCAAGCGATTGGTGTTTGTGCGCCAGCCGTCATTTGGCAAGCCATGGTGATTAAGCGTTATTCAAGCTCGGCTAGTCAGCAAATTTTTGCCACTATAATGCCGCTAGTAGCATTATCACCAGCGATTGCACCACAACTTGGTGTATTTTTGATGAGTCACTTTGGTTGGTCGAGTATCTTTATCTTCCTAACTGTCGTGGGCGCGGCTTTAACCGTTGTCACGCTAACTCAAGCAAAAGATCAAGCAGAAGAAGAACCAAAGACCACCTCAATCACCCAAGATATCAAAGCGCTATTTTCTTCACGCGTTTATCTCGGTAATGTTTTAATATTCGCAATGGCTTCTGCCTGTTTCTTTGCCTACCTTACTGGCATGCCAGAAATTATGACTAAGCTAGGTTATGACGCTAAAGATATTGGTTTAAGCTTTATCCCACAGACAATTGCATTTATGGCTGGTGGTTACTTTGGTAAACGTTATGTCGCTAAATTAGGCGATGCTAAGGTATTAAAAGTTTTATTGGCATTATTTAGCGTGTCATCAATTGTGATGTTTATTGCTTCTCACATGGCGATTAGCACTATTTGGCCAGTATTGATTCCATTCTGCTTTATTGCAGTGGCTAATGGCGCGTTGTACCCAATAGTGGTGAACCGTGCATTATCAAGCTGCAAAAACAGCCCTGCGACTGCCGCTGGTTTACAAAATAGCTTACAGATTTGTATCAGCGGTTTAGCCAGTGCTTTAGTGGCAGCGTATGCCAGTCAAGCGCTTCCAACCACGGGTATTGTTGCAGTCTTATGTATGGCTGGTTTATTAGGTGGTTACTTCTTGTCAACCTCAAAACAAGCTGTCACTTCAGAGTTACTCGAAGATAATTAAACTCTAAAGTCCCCCCCCCCTTTTTTTAGAATTGATATATTTTCGACATAAAAAAACCGCTTATTGACCATTTCAATGAGCGGTTTTTTATTATCTATGGTGTAAGCCTATTATTTCTTAACTGGACGTTTCCAACCGGCAATCACGCGCTCTTTCGCGCGAGTGATCACTAATTCATTTTCAGCCACGTTTTTAGTTACTGTCGTGCCCGCGCCAATGGTTACGCCATTTGCAATTGTCACCGGAGCAATCAGTTGTGAATCGGATCCGACAAACACATCATCACCAATAACAGTTTTAAACTTGTTGGCGCCATCATAGTTGCAAGTGATCACACCCGCGCCAACATTCACACGATCGCCAATGGCAGAATCGCCTAAATAGCTTAAGTGGCCCGCTTTTGAATCCAGACCTAATGATGAGTTTTTAATCTCAACAAAGTTGCCTACATGGGCTTTATTTTTCAGCTCAGTTCCTGGACGCAGACGCGCAAATGGCCCAACCGTACACTCTTCACCAACCGTCGCACCATCGATCACGGTATAAGGGCTGATCACGCTGTTGTCGTCGATTTCACAGTCTTTTAGCACACAACCTGCGCCAATCACCACGTTATCACCAATTGAAACATTGCCTTCGATGATAACATTGGCATCAATTTCAACGTCCATACCGCATTGCAGTTCACCACGTAAATCAAAACGGCTTGGATCGCGCAGCATCACACCTTGCTCTAATAATGTTTGCGCTTGCATCGATTGGTAAGCACGCTCTAAACGAGCCAGTTGAGAGCGATCATTGACCCCTTCAACTTCGATGGGATTAACCGGATGAACCGCTTCGACCGCGCGGCCTTCTTCATGTGCAGCGGCAATAATATCCGTTAGGTAATACTCACCTTGCGCATTTTCATTTTTAAGCGCCGCTAACCAACGTTTAAGATCGCCACCAGTGGCCACCATTACGCCAGTATTAATTTCTTTGATCAGCTTTTGTTCTTCGGTGGCATCTTTTTGTTCAACAATCGCCACCACAGGACCATTCTTACGAATAATGCGTCCATAACCTGCCGGGTTATCTAGGATCACGGTTAATAACGCGATACCACCGGTAGGTTGAGCTTCTAATAAGTTTTCTACCGTTTCAGTTGAGATCAGAGGTACATCACCATAAAGCACTAATACCTTTTCATCATCGGCAAAATCTGACGAGGCTTGATTCACCGCATGACCGGTACCCAACTGTTCGGCTTGGATAACCCAATTAACCGGCTCTTGGGCTAATTCTTGCTTCATTTGATCGCCACCATGGCCATAAACCAAATGAATATTTTGCGCGCCAACCGAAGAGCAAGTATCAATAACGTGTTTTGCCATCGAACGGCCAGCCAAAGTGTGCAGAACTTTTGGCTTATTTGAATACATACGAGTGCCTTTACCGGCAGCAAGAATTACAGCACTGAATTTCATAACAGAGTGTCCTATCAATAGAATTGCGGCAATTTTACCTTAAAGCGATCCAAACAAGGAAAAAAGCCGAGAATTAATCATCCCTTATCAAATAATAATTATCTAAACTGTGATCTTAGTTACGTTAAAAAAAAAGCGACCAATTAAGGTCGCTTATCTTTTGACTGCTAAAGGTATTAGCGGCGTTTTCTCGTCAATTCAATCACTCGTAATTGAGCCATTGCTTTGGCTAGCTCGCCAGCGGCTTGGGCGAAGTCAATATCGTTGTGCTGATTTTGAATATGCTCTTCAGCTTTACGTTTGGCTTCTTCTGCCTTCGCTGCATCTAGGTCTTCACCACGGATTGCGGTATCGGCCAGTACAGTCGCTGTACCAGGCTGAACTTCCAGCATACCACCAGAAACATAAATAATTTCTTCGTGGCCGTGTTGCTTAACTAAACGCACCATACCAGGCTTAATAGCAGATAATAGTGGAGTATGTCCTGGGTAAATACCCAATTCACCTTCACCACCGGTCACCATGAACGATTCAACAGTACCTGAAAATAATTTCTTTTCTGCACTGACGATATCGAGATGAAAGGTCATAGCCATGTTGCCTCCTAATTCGCTTTATCGCTTATGCCCAGCCGAAACCGGACATAGATTTAAGCTTACAGCTTCTTAGCATTCTCAACAGCATCGTCGATCGTACCGCAGTACATGAACGCTTGCTCAGGAATGTCATCGTAATCACCAGCGATTAGACCTTTAAAGCCGCGCAGTGTCTCTTGAAGAGAAACGTACACGCCAGGGTCGCCAGTAAAGACTTCTGCTACGTGGTAAGGCTGAGTTAGGAAACGTTCAATCTTACGAGCACGAGATACAAGTTGCTTATCTTCTTCAGATAATTCATCCATACCTAAGATCGCGATGATGTCTTTTAACTCTTTATAGCGTTGCAGTGTGGTTTGTACACCTTGTGCAATACCATAGTGCTCTTGACCAACAACCAGTGGATCCAACATACGAGATGAAGAATCTAATGGGTCAATCGCAGGGTATAGACCCATAGCAGCGATATTACGGTTAAGTACTACCGTTGCATCCAAGTGAGCAAACGTTGTAGCAGGAGATGGATCGGTTAAATCATCCGCTGGTACGTATACCGCCTGAACAGAGGTAATAGAACCTTGTTTAGTCGAAGTAATACGTTCCTGAAGAACACCCATTTCTTCCGCTAGAGTTGGCTGATAACCTACCGCAGATGGCATACGACCCAATAGAGCCGATACTTCTGTTCCCGCAAGGGTATAACGGTAGATGTTATCGATGAACAATAGAACATCACGACCTTCATCACGGAATCTTTCCGCCATGGTTAGGCCAGTCAGTGCTACGCGTAAACGGTTTCCAGGTGGCTCATTCATTTGGCCGTAAACCATTGCTACTTTAGATTTTTCAGGCTCTTCGATGTTTACAACACCGGCTTCCTGCATTTCAAAGTAGAAATCGTTACCTTCACGAGTACGCTCACCAACACCAGCAAACACAGATAAACCTGAGTGTTGTAATGCGATGTTGTTGATAAGTTCCATCATGTTAACGGTCTTACCTACACCAGCACCACCGAATAGACCGATTTTACCACCCTTAGCGAATGGACAAATTAAGTCGATTACTTTAACACCGGTTTCTAGAAGTTCCGTTACGTTTGATTGCTCTTCGTAACTTGGTGCAGGACGGTGGATAGCGTAAAGCTCTTCCGCGTCAATATCACCACATTCATCGATAGCATCACCTAAAACGTTCATGATGCGACCAAGTGTTTTTGTTCCTACTGGTACTGAGATTGGAGCACCTGTATTAGATACTTCCAAACCACGACGTAAACCATCAGAGCTACCCATTACGATTGCGCGAACCACGCCACCGCCAAGTTGTTGCTGAACTTCAAGAACAAGACGTTCTTTAGATTCAGAAACATTCAGGGCATCGTATACACGAGGTACACTGTCCTGTGGGAACTCTACGTCGACTACTGCACCGATGATCTGTACGATCTTACCTGTAGCCATCGTTAAATCCTCTAAACTATTTAATTACCTAAGCACTAATTTAATAACCATGCTCTAACTAATAACAAGACTAAACCGCTGCTGCACCTGATACGATTTCAGACAATTCTTGTGTGATCGCCGTTTGACGGGCTTTGTTGTACACAAGTTGTAAATCGTCAATCAAGTTGCTTGCGTTATCTGTTGCAGCTTGCATCGCCACCATTCTTGCCGCTTGCTCACAAGCAAGGTTTTCCACCACGCCTTGATACACTTGCGATTCAACATAACGTTTTAGCAAGGCATCGAGCAGTGGTTTTGGCTCGGGTTCATAAATATAATCCCAAGAATGTGTGCGTTTCATGTCATCGCTATCCGATTTAGGCAAAGGTAGCAATTGATCGATCGTTGGCTCTTGTACCATGGTATTAACAAAACTGTTGTATACCACGTACAGGCGATCTAATTCACCTTGATCATATTTCTCTAGCATAACGCCAATACTACCAATCAAAGCTTCAAGGTTTGGGTTGTCCCCTAATCCTGAAATTTGCGCCGATAGTTTTGCGCCCGTGCCTTTGAAAAAAGCGGTTGCTTTAGAGCCGATAACGGCCACTTCAACACCCACGCTTTTATCAGACCAATCTTTCATGTCATTCAGTGCTTTTTTAAACAAGTTAATGTTTAAGCCTGCACATAAACCACGATCGGTTGAAATAATGATGTAACCAACTTTTTTAGCTTCACGCTCTTCGAGATAAGGATGCTTATACTCTAAGTTTGCGTTTGCTACATGACCGATCACTTTACGCATTGTTTGTGCATATGGACGAGAAGCTTCCATTGCGTCTTGACTACGACGCATCTTAGAGGCTGCTACCATTTGCATTGCTTTCGTAATTTTTTGTGTGCTTTGAACACTACCAATTTTGGTACGAATTTCTTTTGCGCCGGCCATCGTTACACTCCGTTAATAAGGACTGACTAAAAGCAATCCCGTTAATGGATATTCGTTATATGGTGATGTTATTTCATGATTTACATTTAAAAAACATGAATACATCACCTACGAATTACCAGGTCTGGGTTGCGATAAAATCATCAACAAGCTTTTTAAGCGTTGCTTCGATTTCGTCGTTGTAAGCACCCGTTTTGTTGATTTCAGCAGCGAAATCAGCATATTGACCATGAGCGTACGACAGTAGTGCTGCTTCAAAATCCGCTAGCTTATTAAGTGCGATATCACCAAGATAGCCGCGCTCAGCTGCAAAAATTACCAAAGCTTGATCAAATACTGAGAATGGAGCGTATTGCTTTTGCTTCATTAGCTCAGTTACTTTTTGACCGTGGTCTAGCTGTTTCTTAGTTGCTGCATCAAGATCAGATGAGAACTGAGCAAATGCTGCAAGTTCACGATACTGTGCAAGTGCGGTACGAATACCACCAGACAGTTTCTTAATGATCTTAGTTTGCGCAGAACCACCTACACGAGATACCGAAATACCTGGGTCAACCGCTGGGCGAACACCGGCATTAAATAGCTCAGTTTGTAGGAAGATCTGACCATCGGTAATTGATATTACGTTGGTCGGTACGAATGCAGATACGTCACCGGCTTGTGTTTCAATGATAGGTAGAGCAGTTAAAGAACCGGTCTTGCCTTTCACTTCACCATTTGTGAACTTCTCAACATACGCTTCGCTTACACGAGATGCACGTTCTAGAAGACGGGAGTGAAGATAGAAAACATCACCTGGGAAGGCTTCACGGCCTGGTGGACGTTTTAGAAGTAGTGAAATTTGACGGTATGCTACCGCTTGCTTAGATAGGTCATCATAAACAATCAGAGCATCTTCACCGCGGTCACGGAAGTATTCACCCATTGCACAACCTGAATATGGAGCTAGGTATTGCAATGCCGCAGACTCAGAAGCCGATGCCACAACCACGATAGTGTTTGATAGTGCGCCGTGCTCTTCAAGCTTGCGTACTACGTTAGCAATAGTAGAGGCTTTTTGGCCAATCGCTACGTAGATAGAGAAAATTCCAGAATCACGCTGGTTGATAATGGCATCGATAGCCATTGCCGTCTTACCAGTTTGGCGGTCACCGATGATAAGTTCACGTTGACCACGACCGATTGGAATCATTGCATCAACAGACTTATAACCAGTTTGTACTGGTTGGTCTACTGATTTACGGTCGATAACACCTGGTGCAATCATTTCTACTGGAGAAGTGAGTTTTGCATCAATTGGGCCTTTACCATCAATAGGCTCACCTAGTGTGTTTACCACACGACCAAGTAATTCAGGACCAACAGGTACTTCAAGGATACGACCAGTACCCGTAACTTTCATGCCTTCCTGTAGGTTAGCATACGGGCCCATTACCACTGCCCCAACCGAGTCACGCTCAAGGTTAAGTGCGAGTGCGTAAAGACCACCCGGTAGTTCAATCATTTCACCCTGCATCACGTCCGCTAGGCCGTGGATGCGGATAATACCATCACTTACAGATACAATTGTACCTTCATTGCGAGCTTCACTTACAACACTGAATGACTCAATACGTTGCTTGATCAGTTCACTAATTTCTGTGGAATTAAGTTGCATGCTCCAATCCCCATTAAGACGTTAATGCATCATTCATACGGTTTAAACGACCGCGAGTTGAATCATCGATGATTAAGTCTCCGGCTCGAATAATAACTCCACTAAGTAGAGTCGCATCTACACTGCAATTCAGCTTAACTTTACGCTCAAGGCGCTGCTCAAGTTTGCTGCTGATTTCTGCGAGTTGACTTGGTGTTAATTCAATTGCGGCCGTAACCTCAACATCAACAATATGGTCATGTTCTTTTCTTAAGATAAAGAACTCTTCACAAATATCTGGCAGGGCCTTTAAACGGCCATTATGAGCAAGAACTTTAATAAAGTTTTTACCATGCTCATCAAACTGGTCACAAATAGAAACGAAGATATCAGCTATCTTCTCAGCCGCAATCGCCTTATTTAATAAGTCGACCATGCTTTCGTTATTTGCAACTTCAGCAGCAAAAGTCAACATTTCAGACCATTGGTCTAATGTGCCTTTCTCAACCGAAAATTCAAAAGCTGCTTTAGCATAGGGGCGTGCGATTGTAGTCAAATCAGACATGTGCGGCCCCTCTAGTTACAGTTTTGCAGTAATATTATCAAGAATATCTTGGTGTGCGTTCTGATCGATAGAACGTTCCAGGATTTTCTCAGCGCCAGCCATAGCTAATACAGCTACTTGCTTACGAAGTTCATCGCGCGCACGGTTGCGTTCGGTTTCAATTTCAGCTCGGCCTTGATCTAAGATCTTCTGACGCTCAACTTTGGCTTCAGTTTGGCTTTCTTCTAAAATTTGACTCTTACGCTTGTTCGCTTGATCGATGATCTCAGCAGCGGCTTTTTTTGCTTCTTTCAATTTGTCCGAAGCATTAGCTTGTGCTAGACCTAAGTCTTTAGCTGCGCGGTCAGCGGCGGCTAAACCATCAGCAATATTTTTCTGACGGTTTTCGATTGCAGCCATCAGTGGCGGCCATACATATTTCATGCAGAACCACACAAAGAGGGCAAACGCTATTGCTTGACCGATCAGAGTTGCGTTCATATTCACCGCATCTCTCCTTTGTTTGCAATTTAAAAACAAATACCTAAGTAAAAATTAAATTTTACTAGGCGACCGCAAACATGACATACAGACCTAGACCAACCGCGATCATAGGAATCGCATCCACAAGACCCATCACGATGAAGAATTGTGTACGAAGTAGAGGGATAAGATCCGGTTGACGAGCTGCACCTTCTAGGTATTTACCACCTAGCATACCGATACCAATTGCCGCGCCGATTGCAGCAAGGCCCATCATGATAGCTGCTGCAATAAAGAGCAGGTCCGTGTTTAATGCATTTTCCATGTTATAACTCCAAGTTTAATCTGAATGTTATGTAAATAATTGTATTAATGTTCTTCTGATGCTTGCGATAGATACACTATCGTCAAAATCATAAAGATAAATGCCTGTAGGGTGATAATCAAAATATGGAAGATCCCCCATGGCACGGAGAGAACCCATTGTGACCACCAAGGCAGAAGCCCAGCAATCAAAATGAAAATCAACTCACCCGCATACATGTTACCGAACAAACGCAGTCCCAATGAAACTGGTTTAGACAATAACGTTACCCCTTCAAGAATCAGGTTTACTGGAATAAAAGCCCAATGATTGAAAGGTTGTAAGCCTAGTTCTTTTGCAAATCCGGTAATACCTTTAATCTTAATGCTGTAATACAGAATCAAGATAAATACCCCTAACGCCATAGACATCGTAATGTTTACGTCAGCAGTTGGTACGACACGCAAATACGGAAGCCCTATTATGTGCTCACCTACGTATGGAATGAAATCAATTGGAATAAGATCCATTAGGTTCATTAGAAATACCCATCCGAAGACGGTTAAAGCTAATGGAGCAACTAATGCGTTCTTTCCATGGAAAATATCTTTTACTGAGGCATCAACAAACTCAACCACCATTTCAACAAAGCACTGTAGTTTTCCTGGAACGCCACTTGTGGCTTTTTTACCCACGCTGTAAAAGATCCACATCATCAAAGCGCCTAATAGCACTGAAATGACTAATGAATCAATATTAAACGTCCAGAATGTTGCAGTATCACCCACATGGACAACACCGTCACTGTTAGCACTTAAGTTAACAAGGTGGTGTGAGATGTACTCCTGAGGAGTTAATTCACCTGAACCAGCCATTAGATATCCTGTCTAATTACGTTTGATAACACCAATGACATAATGCATTGCACTACAAAGGCCAATATATAACCCACAAAAAAAGTAATTAAGTGCACATCAGTATATTTAAAGAAAAATACAAATAACGCGCCAGAAATTACAAATTTATAAATTACACTAACATAAGCTTTCGCCATGACCTTCGCTGCCGTATCTGCTCCGGGCTTATTCAAATATAAGCACGTCACAATATATGGCACGCTACACACTAGCCCCCCAAAGATGGCAGATTGACTCGCCATTTCTCCCTGTACATACAAGCTGATTAAGCTGAACGCGCCAACTACAATAAACTGAGTTAAAACTAAAAAAAACATTCTATTAACACCCAATTACATTTAATTTGGCTCAACTGTATGCGCAGAACATATTACACCCTACTCAACTATGATTACAGTCAATAGCAAGATGGAAAATGATTATTTTTACATTCTGTTAAATGATCAGCGATATCACTATAACATGGCTTTGTTGCGTAATTCAAATTTAGAGGTGACAACACTAGAATCGTATTATTTCAATCAATTCGGTAAGTTTTAGGCATACCTAGCCCTGATACTTTTAAGATCTTTCGACGTGTTTGCTTTAGTAAATTAGGTAGAACGTCTCCGTCACTGACATTCGAGAAAGTGAGTTCTGCCGCAATAATTTCATGAATAACGACATCAACACCTATATGTAACTTACGCCAGATCCGGCGCTTCCCATCAGTTCCATGTTTCCTGACTTTCCATTCTTGGATAGCTTCTTCATCAATCCAGAAAGTCAGTGAACCACGTTTAATCAGTGATTGATTATATAACTTCCAGTTTTTGGTCTTATAACGAGGTTTTGGCATGAATATCGATGGTTTAGTGGGGAGTAAACGATCTGATCGTCAGTTTCACATTTAGTTCCATCGAATTACGCAACAAAGCCCTATAACATGGTTAATTTATTTCGCTTTTTGTGTTAAGTATTTTAACAACCTGTTCCATATCATCGAAACTGATAGTTAGCTTGCCCTTTCCTTTAGCGTTGCGGCTAATTTCAACTTTATGACCAAATTGCGCTGATAACTGTTCGGCAAATTGCTGAGCATAAAGATCATCACTTGGCGTTTTCGCTGTTTTTGGTTCCAAATGTTTTTTTACCAGAGCTTCAGTTTGTCGAACGGTTAATTTCTTGGCAACTACAATTTTTGCAACATTACTTTGATCACATAACTCTAGTGATAACAGGGCTCTAGCGTGTCCCATCTCTAGTTTTCTTGATACAACGCAATGTTTCACTTCGTCATCAAGCGTATTGAGACGAATTAAATTGGTGACCGCAGTACGCGATTTACCAATAACATCGGCCACTTGTTGATGGGTTAATTCAAACTCTTGTTGTAAACGCTCAAGTGCTTGTGCCTCTTCGATAACGTTTAAATTTTCACGTTGAATATTTTCAATCAATGCCATTGCAATAGCAGCACGGTCTTGAACATTCTTAATCACGCAAGGAACTTGAGTTAATCCGGCTAATTTTGCCGCGCGCCAACGACGTTCACCGGCAATAATTTCAAATTTTTCTTCTGAAATCTGACGAACCACAATGGGTTGAATAATACCTTGGGAACGAATCGAGCAAGAAAGCTCTTCTAATGCTTCAGGCTGAATATCTTTTCGAGGTTGATACTTACCAGAGGAGAGTTGTGAAATGGCGATTTTTGCTAGCTGACCTTCAGAGGATAAGGCTTGGCTATGGTCGACTTTTTGTTGTTTCTCACGCGCTAATGAACTGGTAGAAAGTAGTGCGTCTAGACCTTTACCTAACCCACGTTTAGACATCGGAATGGTTTCCCTATTAATGATTTATATTGATATTTATATCACCTATTTTTGATAATCAATAGGTCTAAATTAAGAGACAAGCTGTTCTTCTCGACGCAGCATTTCGCCCGCTAACGCTAAATAGGCTTTTGAGCCAGCAGAATACTTATCGTAATACATGGCGGGTTTTCCGTGACTTGGGGCTTCCGCTAAACGAACATTACGCGGAATAACCGTGCGGTACATTTTATCGCCAAAGTGTTTTTTAAGCTGATCTGACACATCGTTAGCTAAGCGATTTCTTGGATCAAACATGGTGCGTAGAATCCCTTCAATTTTAAGGTCATGATTCACTACCGCAGCCAATTTACTGATAGTGTCCATCAAGGCAGTTAATCCTTCTAAAGCAAAGTATTCACATTGCATCGGCACTAATACTGACTGTGAGGCAGCCATCGCATTGATCGTC
The DNA here is from genome assembly GCF_014694465.1 of Vibrio sp. S11_S32. Taxonomy (NCBI): domain Bacteria; kingdom Pseudomonadati; phylum Pseudomonadota; class Gammaproteobacteria; order Vibrionales; family Vibrionaceae; genus Vibrio; species Vibrio sp. S11_S32. Next base: position 23,580 of record NZ_JAAUWS010000011.1, read on the forward strand.
AGTAGATTAAGAGAAGGAGGGCAATCAATGAAAATGTAATCGTAGTGATCTTTTACGTTGGTTAAAGTATTTTTTAAACGTAATTCGCGAGCAAACACTTCCATCAATTTAATTTCAGCTGCGGTAACATCACCGTTAGCGGCAATTAAATCATAACCAGCGGTGGTGTCTTTACATACCACCTCGTCAAAAGGCAGTTCATCAACTAATAAGTCGTAAGCGGTATAATCAAGATCATATTTATCAACGCCACTGGCCATAGTCGCATTGCCTTGTGGATCAAGATCAATCACCAGCACCTTTCTTTTGGTCGCTGCCATTGATGCTGCAAGGTTAACGCAAGTGGTGGTTTTACCCACGCCACCTTTTTGGTTTGCAATTGAAATGATTTTAGCCACGATTACCTCGTTATAATGCCCGTTTTTCCAACAAGACCAAGTGACGGTCACCCTCTAACTCTGGAACTTGCAGTACCTTAACTTCAATCACGGCAAACTGTGCGGGTAATTGATCGATTTCATCTTCAGGCAATTGACCTTTTAGCGCAAGGAAAATACCACTATCTTGCTTAGGTAAGTGATGACACCACTCAACCATATCAGTAATGGAAGCAAAAGCACGACTGATCACGCCATCAAAACCTTGCTCAGGATCGAATTCTTCTACACGGCTTTGCACCGGCGTCACATTGGTGATGGCAAGTTCATGCACAACTTGCTTAATAAAACGAATTCGCTTACCTAAACTATCGAGCAACGTAAAGTCACTTTCAGGGTTTAAAATAGCCAGTGGAATACCAGGTAAACCTGGGCCTGTACCCACATCAATGAAACGGGATCCAACCAAGTGAGGGCTAACCACGGCGCTATCTAGGATATGTTTGACTAACATATCCATAGGGTTACGCACCGATGTCAGGTTGTAGGCTTTATTCCATTTATCCAGCATCACGACATAACCAACCAATTGGTCACGCTGTAATTCACTGACCACTAAGTCGGTTTGAGACAATAATGAATCCAGCTTAATGCGTAAATTATTATTGATTAAATTGCGATTCATGCCGCATCACCTTTTTTTAACAGGCCTTGTTTCTTTAAATGCACCAACAAAATAGAAATCGCGGCTGGAGTAATACCTGAAATGCGCGATGCAATACCGATAGTTTCTGGTTTGGCATTGCTTAACTTCATCACCACTTCATTGGATAAACCTTTCACCACCGAATAATCTAAATCGAATGGCAGTTTGGTGTTTTCATGACGCAGTGATTTATCAATTTCGTCTTGTTGACGCTGAATATAGCCTTGATATTTCACTTGGATCTCAACTTGCTCAGTGGCTTGTTGATCATCGACTTGCGCCGCAAATACTTCTAAGCTGGTTAATTTATCGTAGGTCATTTCAGGACGACGTAAAAGATCTTCACCATTCGCTTCACGCGTGATCGGCGTTTTTAACAGTTGATTCAATTGTTCAATATTTTCAGATTTTGGATTAACCCAAATATCTTTGAGACGTTGACGTTCTTGTTCGATATTTTCAACTTTTTGATTGAAACGCGCCCAACGAGCATCATCGACCAAACCTAACTCACGACCTTGTTCGGTTAAACGTAAGTCAGCATTATCTTCGCGCAATAACAAACGATATTCGGCGCGAGAGGTAAACATACGGTACGGTTCTTTGGTGCCCATAGTGGATAAATCATCGATCAACACGCCCATGTAAGCTTGGTCACGACGTGGGCTCCAAGCCTCTTTGCCTTGGGTATACAAGGACGCATTCAGGCCGGCCATTAAGCCTTGCGCTGCCGCTTCTTCATAACCCGTGGTACCGTTAATTTGTCCCGCGAAGAACAAGCCATTAATAAACTTGGTTTCATAACTTTGTTTTAAATCACGCGGATCAAAGAAATCGTATTCAATCGCATAACCTGGACGCATGATCTGAGCATTCTCAAAACCATTCATGGATTGAACAATTTTCACTTGCACATCGAATGGCAAACTGGTCGAAATACCATTTGGGTATAATTCTGTGGTAGTCAGTCCTTCCGGCTCAATAAAGATCTGATGGCTGTTTTTATCAGCAAAGCGCATCACTTTATCTTCAATCGATGGGCAGTAGCGTGGACCAATGCCTTCGATAACCCCAGAATACATTGGGCTACGATCTAAGTTATTACGGATCACATCATGGGTTTTTTCATTGGTGTGAGTAATAAAACATGGAATTTGTTCAGGGTGATCCTGTTTACTTCCCATAAACGAAAAAACAGGGATCGGGGTATCACCATGTTGTTGCTCAAGGCGAGAAAGATCAACCGTACGCGCATCAATACGAGGTGGCGTACCGGTTTTAAGACGATCAACTCTAAATGGAAGATCTCGCAGTCGATTGGCCAAGGCGATCGAGGGTGGATCCCCAGCCCGACCACCAGAAAAGTTTTCTAAACCAATATGGATCTTACCACCAAGGAAAGTCCCTACGGTTAACACCACAGCTTGAGCTTTAAATTTAAGCCCCATTTGAGTTACAACCCCAACCACTTGCGATCCTTCCACGATCAAGTCATCAACCGCTTGTTGGAACAAGGTTAAATTCGGTTGATTTTCAAGTGTTTGACGTACTGCGGTTTTATATAATAATCGATCGGCTTGAGCTCGAGTTGCTCGTACTGCTGGACCTTTAGAGGCATTAAGCGTTCTAAATTGAATACCAGATTTATCAATAGCTTGAGCCATTAATCCACCCAAAGCATCCACTTCTTTGACTAGGTGTCCTTTGCCAATTCCGCCAATGGCAGGATTGCAAGACATTTGGCCTAAAGTGTCGATATTGTGAGTAAGCAGTAATGTTTTTTGACCGGTGCGTGCTGATGCCAACGCAGCTTCCGTTCCTGCATGACCACCACCGACGACTATGACGTCAAAGTTTTCGTGATAAAACATGATCAGACCTCGAGTTCAATTGATGATCATCCGTTTAATGATCGATAAATAAATGGAGCGCTATTCTACCTTTTTTCAAGGGAAGAAAGAATCTATTTATCTAATTAAATAAAGGGCTCAAAGGCTTTAATATATATAAGATCTTTATATAGATCTTTTATTAGATCTATTATTAAGCAAGCACGATCTTGGGGATAACCGAGAAATGATCTTAAAGATCATGGAGTTTAGAAGGATCCTTTCCTGTGATCTAGCTTGGATCTTTTTGGGTATTAGCTGGGATCAAAATAGCTACTTATCCACAGTGCGATCTTTTTTATAAGTTATTAAGTGGATAACAAGGTTAGAAACACAGGATAAAGACCCACTTATGCACACGCCGTTTGGATGTTTTTTGAGCAAACAGTTTACTAATGAACAACCTGAAAGTAAAAAATGACCAAGATGTGGTATCACAAACTTGGTCATAAACAGGAATCGTAGTAAAAAATAGCGGCCTTTTTAGCTATCAGTGAAGGCATTAAGGTGGTGATTGAGCCATTCTTCAGCCGGATCTTCAGCGACGGAAGTGGTTAATATGTCTATTTCTAACGCTGGACAAAGCTCTTTTCCACCAATATCTAATAGCGTTGCTCTGGCGTCTTTACCTGCGCCACAGAAGGTATCGTAGCTGGAATCACCAATTGCGATAACGGCAAAAGAAACCTCAGACATACGAGGCGGTGCTGTTTTCAAGCTATCGATAAATGGTTGAATATTATCAGGATAATCGCCAGCACCATGAGTTGAGGTTATCACCAACCAGATCCCTTTTGCTTCTATTTCAGACAGCTTTGGTTGGTTATGGATGGTAGTTTGTAGCCCTTGTGCGATCAGAATATCACTTAAATGATCGCCGACATATTCGGCACCACCGAGTGTGCTTCCGGTAATAATGTGGATCATAACGTTCCTTGGTATCACTTATAAATAAGCGGAAATAGTAGAATTTTGGCGAGGAAATTGCGAATTATTATTGTTAATTCGTGGACCAATAAGCAAAAAAATTCCGCGCTCAACCACTGTTGAACACGGGATATTAAAGGCTATTTTTCAGATAAATCTAGGGGCTGTTAGTCTTTATTTGGCTTATTTACCAATACAAAAAGACGAGAAAATACGGCCTAAAAGATCATCTGAACTAAACTCACCCGTAATCTCATTTAGGTACTGCTGAGTGATCCTAAGCTCTTCTGCCAAGATCTCTCCTGCCATATAACCTTCAAGTTGCTGCTGACCTATGTCTAGGTGCTGAGCGGCGTTATCCAGTGCTTCTAGGTGACGACGACGCGCCATAAAGCTGCCTTCATTACCACCAGCAAAGCCCATGCAAGATTTTAAATGCTCGCGCAAGGCATCGATACCTTGACCAGTTTTGGCTGATAGGCTGATCAAGGTCGGATTATTAACATGGCAAATCCCCAGTCCTTCATCCGTTTGATCGGCTTTATTGCGGATCACTGTCATGCCTATATTGTCGGGCAAGCGTTCGGCAAAATCAGGCCAAATTTCTTTAGGATCAGTGGCATCTGTGGTGGTGCCATCGACCATAAATAGCACTCGATCTGCTTGGGCTATTTCTTCCCATGCGCGTTCGATGCCAATTCTTTCCACTTCGTCGGAGGCTTCGCGTAACCCCGCAGTGTCAATAATATGCAATGGCATACCGTCGATGTGTATATGCTCGCGTAACACGTCACGGGTGGTACCTGCAATATCGGTCACAATAGCGGAGTCTTTGCCTGATAATGCGTTTAATAGGCTTGATTTACCGGCATTAGGACGACCAGCGATAACCACTTTCATACCTTCACGAATGATGGCACCTTGGTTGGCTTCTTTGCGCACTGCGGCGAGATTATCTATGATGGCTTGCAAATCGCTGCTGACTTTACCATCGGCTAAAAAGTCGATTTCTTCTTCTGGAAAATCAATCGCCGCTTCGACATAAATGCGCAAGTAGATCAATGAATCGACCAGTTTATTGATGCGGCCAGAAAACTCACCTTGCAGAGAATTAAGCGCAGATTTGGCCGCTTCTTCTGAACTGGCATCTATTAAATCCGCAATTGCTTCGGCTTGTGTTAAATCGATTTTATCGTTTAAGAATGCGCGTTCAGAGAATTCACCTGGGCGGGCAGCTCGGATACCTTCAATTTTTAAAATGCGTCGGATCAGCATATCCATGACCACAGGGCCGCCATGACCTTGTAGTTCTAATACATCTTCACCGGTAAAGGAATGTGGGTTAGGGAAGAATAGCGCGATGCCTTGGTCTAGCTGTTTACCATCTTCATCTTTAAACGGTAAGTATTCGGCATAACGTGGTTTCACCGCTCGCCCCAGTACTTCCTGAGCAACCTGTGTGGCTTTTGGTCCTGATACTCGGATGATACCGACACCACCTCGACCGAGGGCGGTGGCTTGAGCTACGATTGTCTCTGTTGTCATAATAAAACCAATGAAAGATGAAAATGAAATAATAATACCCAATACGGTTCTATCCATATTGTTGGTTAGATATTAACGATAATGGGCGTAATACCAATTTCATTTAATATTTGTTCAATTTGAATACGCCGAAAAGGCGCTGATCCATCCTTGGTCGCTTGAGAAAAGGCCATCCATGGCCTTTGACACTTTTCTCTGTACTCAATTTTGAACGATCATTAAATTTACGGAATTGGTATAAATAGATTATCGGTTAAATCTAGATAAAGCAAAAGGCGACCATAGAGGTCGCCTTCGTGTTATTGGTTACTCGCTCTAAGGATTACTTTTTGCTTTTCTTAGAGTGTAAGCCTTTTTTCTCTAGTGCTCGGTAGATCAACGTTTGTTGTACCAAGGTCACGATGTTCGACATTAGGTAGTAAAGAACCAAACCAGATGGGAACCATAAGAAGAAGAAGATGAAGATAAGTGGCATAAACATCATCATTTTCTGCTGCATTGGATCGGTAACGGTTGTTGGGCTCATCTTCTGGATGATCAACATTGAGATACCCATCAATACTGGCAAGATGTAGTACGGGTCTTGCGCAGATAAATCGTGGATCCAACCAAAGAATGGTGAGTGACGTAATTCAACCGATTCCATCAATGCCCAGTAAAGTGCAATGAAGATAGGCATTTGAAGAATAATAGGGAAACAACCACCAAGTGGGTTTACCTTCTCTTCTTTATACATCGCCATCATTTCTTGGCTAACACGTTGACGGTCATCACCACAACGTTCTTTCATAGCGGCAATTTTTGGTTGCAGCATACGCATTTTAGCCATTGAAGTGTACTGAGCTTTAGTCAGTGGGTACATTGCACCACGAACCATAAACGTCAGTAGGATAATCGCGATACCCCAGTTACCTACAAAGCTTTGAATAAATGAAAGCAATGAGTGAAGTGGTTTTGCGATAAACCATAACCAACCGTAATCCACTACCAAGTCAAGGTGAGGGGCTGTTGCCGCCATTTGATCTTGAAGTTTAGGACCAGCCCAAAGCGTCGCTTTAAGTTCCGATGTTTGGTTGTTTGGGATCACCTTGTTCGCAGTACGGAAACCGATATCAGCCACATCACCGCTTACGCGAGAGTAAAGCACTGAATTTTTCTGGTCACGTGGGATCCAAGCTGAAGTGAAATAGTGTTGCAACATCGCAACCCAACCTTGTCCGTCAGTAATTTTGACATCTAGGTTTTTGTCTTTCATTTCATCAAATTTGTATTTTTTGTATTTGGTATCAGAGGTTGAGAATGCACCACCAGTATAAACTGGCATGCCAACGTGACCACCGCCTTTAACCATAGTTTGACGTAAACGCGCATACATACCGACCGTCGCATCTTGGCCCGATTGGTTATTAATGCTGTAAACCACGTCAACCGCATAGCTGTTACGCTTAATGATAAAGGTTTTAGTGTATGCGATGCCATTAGCTGAATAGGTTAATGGAATGCGTAATTCTTTTTGGCCATCAGCTAAAGCAAAAGACTCGGCACTGGTTTGATAATGTGGGCGTTTGTTGCCGCTCATTTCAAAACCTTGTGGGCCAACTAGACCACTTTGAGCAATATACTCATGATCTGGTGTGTCTTTTAGTAAAACGAAAGAATCTTTCGTTTTTAGTTCAGCGGCGTATTGATTTAATTTCGCTGAAACAACGTCACCACCGACAGGGTTGATTTCAAGATCCAACACATCAGTGTGAACTTTAATCGTATTCGCGGCAGGAAGCGTTTTCGCATGCTGAGAAGATAATGGATCAGCCGCTACTTGGGCTGGGTCATTCGGCAAACTAGTATCAGTTTGAGCCTGATGTACCGGAGCAGGTACGGGCTGATTGTCTTTGTTGTTCCATTGTTGGAACAGCAAAAAACTGATTAAAGCAAAAGCGATTAACAGAATATTACGTTGAGAATCCATTGTTATTTTTCTCTGTCGTGTTTTTGATTTGGTGGGACAGGGTCATATCCCCCAGCATGTAAAGGATGGCATTTACATAAACGTTTGCCTGATAAACAACACCCTTTTACACAACCATGTTCCTTTATTGCTTCAATAGCATAAGTGGAACATGTTGGCGTAAATCGACATCGAGGGCCAATTAAAGGGCTGATCAATCCTTTATACAGATTGATTAAACCAATAGCTAACCACGATAAGGGCGAGACAGGCGATGCCATAACTTCTCAAATATTTTAAAAACTTCTTCGTTACTCAAATCTTGAGCACTCTTTTTTGCAATTACCACAAAATCTTTACCAGGTAGATTGTGTTGTTGTAAACGAAAACTTTCACGAGCGATACGTTTAAAACGGTTACGACCAACGGCGGTTTTGATTTGTTTTTTGGGAACGGCTAATCCAAGTCTTGGATGGGAGAGTGTATTATTGCGAGCGATAATAGTGAAATGAGGGGAGCCTGCTCGATGAGCTTGCTGAAAGACGTTTTGATAATGCTCGGGAGTTAACAAACGTAACTCCCGAGTAAAAGTAGACTTAGTCAAAATAATTCAAGAATTACTTTGAAAGGCGCTTACGGCCTTTTGCACGACGTGCATTAATTGTTTTACGACCGTTCTTAGTAGCCATACGAGCACGGAAGCCGTGAGTACGTTTACGTTTAAGAACAGTAGGTTGAAAAGTGCGTTTCATGGTAATTACCTTTACTGATCAGTAGTTTATAGGTTCTTGTTAAACCCGGTGTGAGATGTTTTATCCGACACCTCTCAACAAAGAGGCGGAATTGTAATCATTGACTCGCAAATAGTCAATGGTTACGAGGCTTATTAAACAGTATTTTTGTGCTGAATAAAAAAACCATTGGCCTAAAAATCTGTGTGCGGATTATACGGTTTCTATTAACAAGTGCAAGGATCATCCTAAGATCATTTTTTACTCACACCTTATATACAAAGCTATACAAGCCATTGGTGCTTAGTATAGCTTTGTTCTTCTCGCTTTCGCGTATTATTTAGCCTTGATCATTATAATTAAAGCTGTGGACTAAATTGCCACTGGATTTGCCCTTCAATCGACTCTGCATGCAAATGATATAGATGGTAATCCGCCACTTTCGCGCGATGAGCAATACTAACAAGAGTGGTATCTGGCAGTTGCAGCTTGAGCAATTGATACATCGCTGCTTCGGTTGTTTCATCCAAAGAAGAGGTCGCTTCATCTAGAAATAGCCAATCCGGTTGCTGAACCAAAGCGCGCACAATCGCAATACGTTGCTGCTCACCCGGCGACATAATATGTGCCCAGTGTTGGCTACAATCGAGATCATGACTAAATTGTTCTAAGTGACAGTCTTTTAATAACTGCTTTAAGCGTTGATCATCGGCTTTAAGCTCGACATTGGGGTAACACAACACCTCACGCAGCGAACCTATCGGTAAATACGGTTTTTGCGGCAAGAACAAGCAATGTTGCGGCGTGCTAACCTGACCAGATGAATAAGGCCAAATGCCAGCAATGATTTTGAGCAGGGTACTCTTACCAATGCCTGATTTACCGCTGATCAAGGTGTGTTGACCCGCAATTAAGCTGAGATCCTCTATCTGACTGATCACTTGGCCTGTCGGTAAGGTGATCTTGGTATTGTGCAGGGTTAATTTATTATCCTGATTGGCAGTAACGCTTAATTCACTTTGTTGAACTTGAGTCTTGGTTAAGTGCATATCGTCATTATAAGTTGTTAAACGATCGACACTGGCTTTCCAACTGGCGAGGTTGGCATAAGAATCGACAAACCAGCTGACCGCCCCCATCACTTGGCCAAAGGCGTTGTTAATTTGCATCAACCCGCCTAGTTTTATCACGCCAGAAAAGAAGCTTGGGGCGGCGATCATCAGCGGAAAAATAATCGCTATTTGGTTATAACCACTATTAAAACCCACCACCTGCTTTTGTTTACGCATGATCTGCCAAGTGTTCTTCCATACATGACTAAAGCGGGTTTCAAGTTGATCGCGTTCTTTCGCTTCGCCTTGATATAAAGCGATACCTTCCGAGTTTTCTCGTAAACGCACCATAGAATAACGAAAATCCGCTTCAAACTTTTGTTGCATAAAATTAAGATTAATTAATGGTTTACCTATTTTATGCATAATAAAACTGCCGACAACAGCATAAGCTAACGCCGCCCAAACCATAAAACCGGGAATGGTGATTGCATGGCCAGATAGATGGAAAGTAAGCGGAGAGGACAAGCCCCATAAAATGGTAATAAAAGAGGCGAGTGTGACCACCGAATTTAATAACCCTAATGAAAGGCTTAATGTGTCACTGGTAAACTGATCGATATCTTCCGCAATACGTTGATCGGGGTTATCGGAATCTGTTTGTCCCAGTTCTAATTGAAAAAACGATCGATCACTTAGCCAATCAGAAAAATAGGCATTAGTTAACCAGCGGCGCCAACGCAACTGCAACATCATATTGAGGTAAATTCGATACACCGCAATCGCAATAAAAATGGCGGCGATCAGCGAAAATTTAAGTATTAGATGGGTAAAAGCGTCTTTATCGAGTTGCTGTAGGGCATTATAAAAATCAGAATTCCATTTATTGAGAATAACGGACATATATACCATGCCAAGGTTTAAGCAAATAATGGCAATTAATAACGCCCATGCGATGCCTTTTTCTTCTGATTGCCAATAAGGTTTAGACAGCTGCCAAACCTTGCCAAGAAAATGCTTCGAGGTTAAACGAAAAGATGATCGGCTGATCATAATGCTTTATTCCTTTCTAAAGGTATCCTTAAATGAGGATGTTAATAATGAATGAATACAATCGAAGAGGGGATTGTAATCAGATAGTTATGCCAAATCTATGCTTAATAAAATGATAATTGACTATTAACAGACCAGAAAACCACAACTGAGTTCAACCGAAGAATGAATGACTGAGGATAATCATGGGATAAGGTGTGATCAGTAGTTTTAATTAGGCAATCAATGCTTGATAACGAAAAGATCCAGATTGGGGATAACTTTTATGTTATTAACAGTTATTAACTCATCAATTGACAATTGATCACTAATTTTGGGATAAAAAAAGCATTACTGCCCAAAAACTGTGAATAAGTTGAGATCTTATTCACTGATCTCAGGATCTATTACTGGTGATCTTGTGAGTTGGGATGTAGAATTACCTTCCTTTAAGATCATTTCATTTCGTGTGAGGTTTCCGTGTCGTCTTCGCTATGGTTGCAGTGCTTGCAACAACTTCAAGAAGAGCTTCCCGCCACTGAGTTCAGTATGTGGGTTCGTCCACTTCAAGCAGAACTTAATGACAATACACTCACTCTATTTGCACCGAACCGTTTTGTGCTCGACTGGGTTCGTGATAAATACCTCAATAGCATTAATCGTTTGCTAAAAGAATTCTGTGGCTCTGATACGCCTAACTTGCATTTTGAAGTGGGCAGTAAGCCGACTCATGCTCCAGTGGCGCGTCCAAAACGCACTGCCGCCGATGTGGCAGCTGAATCGTCAGGACCGGCACAAGTTCAGCAAAGCCGCCCATTAAATAAATCGTGGGATACCGGACAACGTGAAGTCGTGATAGATGTTAATCACAGATCAAACGTTAACCCTAAGCATAAGTTTCATAACTTTGTTGAGGGTAAATCAAACCAACTCGGTTTAGCGGCTGCCAAACAGGTATCGGATAATCCTGGCGTATCTTATAACCCACTCTTTTTATATGGCGGAACAGGTTTGGGTAAAACTCACCTGTTGCACGCGGTGGGAAATGCGATTGTAGAAAGCAAACCCGATGCGCGCGTGGTGTACATGCACTCTGAGCGTTTTGTGCAAGATATGGTAAAAGCGCTACAAAATAATGCCATCGAAGAATTTAAACGTTACTACCGTAGCCTTGATGCCTTATTGATCGATGATATTCAATTTTTCGCCAATAAAGAGCGCTCGCAAGAAGAATTCTTCCATACCTTCAACGCATTATTAGAAGGTAATCAACAGATCATCCTAACTTCCGATCGTTATCCAAAAGAGATCAACGGAGTAGAAGATCGCTTGAAATCTCGTTTTGGTTGGGGATTAACCGTTGCGATCGAACCGCCAGAGCTAGAAACTCGCGTGGCGATCTTAATGAAAAAAGCCGAAGATCATCAAATTACCTTAGCCGATGAAGTGGCATTCTTTATTGCCAAGCGTTTACGTTCGAATGTACGTGAATTGGAAGGCGCATTAAACCGCGTGATCGCCAATGCGAACTTTACCGGCCGTCCAATCACCATCGATTTTGTGCGTGAAGCATTGCGAGATTTATTGGCGTTGCAAGAAAAGTTAGTCACCATCGACAATATTCAAAAAACGGTGGCGGAATACTACAAAATTAAAATGGCTGACTTATTATCTAAGCGTCGTTCTCGTTCTGTCGCGCGTCCTCGTCAATTGGCGATGGCATTATCAAAAGAGTTAACCAACCACAGCTTGCCAGAAATTGGCGATGCCTTTGGTGGACGAGATCATACAACGGTATTGCATGCGTGCCGTAAAATTAAAGAACTGCGTGAAGAAAGCCATGATATAAAAGAAGATTACTCCAACTTAATCCGTACTTTATCGTCTTAATTTTTCACCATTGTTTATCACATTTGCGAGTTAGAATAGATCATGAAATTCACCATTGAACGTAGCCAACTGATAAAACCACTACAACAAGTCTCTGGCGCTTTAGGCGGCCGTTCGACTTTACCTATTCTTGGTAACTTGTTGATTAAAGTTGAAAATGGCGAATTATCGATTACCGCCACCGATCTGGAAGTAGAACTAGTTTGCCGCTTGGCGTTAAGCGATCATTTTGAACCGGGTAGCACCACCGTTCCTTCACGTAAGTTTTTAGATATTTGTCGCGGCTTGCCCGATGATGCTCGTATCGACATTACTTATGAAAACGATCGCTTATTGCTTAAATCGGGTCGCAGCCGCTTTACTTTAACCACGCTGCCTGCGACTGATTTCCCAAATATTGAAGATTGGCAAAGTGATGCGCAAGTAACGATTACTCAAAATGAATTACGTCGTTTAGTCGAAAAAACCCAATTCTCAATGGCCAACCAAGATGTACGTTATTACTTAAACGGCATGTTGTTTGAAATTGAAGGCACTACCTTACGTTCAATTGCCACCGATGGTCACCGTATGGCGGTATCTGAAACCGCTCTCGTTGGTGAGTTTAGCCAACAGCAAGTGATCGTGCCGCGTAAAGGGGTACTGGAATTAATTAAGTTACTTGATCGCCCAGATGAAAATGTCACGCTGCAAATTGGTAGCTCCAATATTCGCGCCAATGTAAATGAATTTACTTTTACTTCTAAGTTAGTCGATGGTCGCTTTCCTGATTATCGTCGCGTGATGCCGCAAACAACCACCAAAACCTTAGAAGCCGATTGTGATGTTTTGCGTCAGTCATTTTCACGTGCGGCTATTTTATCGAATGAAAAATTCCGTGGTGTGCGAGTCAATCTAGCCGGCGCTGAAATGCGCATTACTGCAAATAATCCAGAGCAAGAAGAAGCGGAAGAAAACCTCGATGTGAATTATCAAGGCGAACCGTTAGAGATTGGCTTTAACGTAAGCTATGTATTGGATATTTTAAACACGCTTAAATGCCAAACGGTACGTATGTCATTAAGTGATGCCAATGCCAGTGCTTTGATTGAAAACGTAGATGATACAACCGCTATGTACGTTGTGATGCCAATTCGACTTTAATGATGCGAATTTTTAGTAAAATCAGTGGTTAATCTATGCCTTTAGTGCGTTTAGCCATTCAACAGTTTCGCAATATTAAAGCCTGTGATCTCGAACTATCATCAGGCTTTAATTTTCTTATCGGCCCCAATGGTAGTGGTAAGACCAGCGTGCTTGAAGCCATTTACCTATTAGGTCATGGCCGTTCATTTCGCACCAATTTAACCGGTCGTGTGATCCAACATGAGAATAGTGAACTGTTTGTGCATGGTCGCTTTATCAATAACGATGACTATGAATTGCCAATTGGGATCAACAAACAGCGCGATGGCAGCAGCGAAGTCAAAATTGGCGGTCAAGGTGGACAAAAAATTGCCCAACTTGCTCAAACGCTACCGCTGCAGTTAATTCATACCGAAGGATTTGAACTGTTAACCGAAGGGCCTAAGTTTCGTCGTGCCTTTATAGATTGGGGTGTATTTCATACTCAACCTCATTTCTATCAAGCATGGGCTCGTTTCAAGCGTTTAATGAAGCAACGCAATGCTCTATTAAAGACTGCGCGCAGCTATCAAGAGCTCAGTTATTGGGATCAAGAGTTGGCACAGTTAGGCGAAACAATAAGTCAATGGCGCGCCGATTACATTGCACAGCTTAAGCCGATTGCCGAACAAATTTGCGCGGTATTTTTACCTGAATTTGAAGTGAAAATTCAGTACTATAGGGGATGGGATAAAGACACCCCATTCGCAGACAGTTTACAAACTAATTTTGAGCGTGATCAGCAGCTCGGTTACACCTTTAGTAGCCCCAATAAAGCTGATCTAAAACTAAAGATTGCCGCTACACCGGTAGAAGACATTTTGTCACGCGGACAGTTAAAATTAATGGTGTGTGCGCTGAGATTAGCGCAAGGCCAACATTTAAGCCAAGCGACCGACAAACAGTGTATTTATTTAATTGATGACTTTGCATCAGAACTAGATAGTCAACGTCGCACACGTCTGGCACAGTATTTAAAGCAGACGCAGGCACAGGTTTTTATAAGCTCTATTACTGCAAGTCACATTGTTGAAATGCAAAGTGAAAATAGCAGGATGTTTCATGTGGAACATGGCAAAATAGAGCAAGGATAATTAAGGCGAGAACAATACATGTCGAACACTTACGATTCATCGAGTATTAAAGTACTTAAAGGGCTAGATGCCGTACGTAAACGTCCAGGAATGTATATCGGTGATACCGATGACGGTACTGGTCTGCACCATATGGTTTTCGAGGTCGTCGATAACTCAATTGATGAAGCGTTAGCGGGTCATTGTTCCGATATCATTATCACCATTCACGAAGACAACTCAGTTTCTGTTAGTGATGATGGCCGTGGTATTCCAACCGAATTGCACGAAGAAGAAGGCGTTTCAGCCGCAGAAGTTATCATGACGGTACTTCACGCTGGTGGTAAATTCGATGATAACTCGTATAAAGTATCGGGTGGTTTGCACGGTGTTGGTGTTTCCGTTGTTAATGCCTTATCTGAAAAAGTCGAATTGACCATTAAGCGTCAAGGTGAGATTTTCCAGCAAACTTATAATCATGGTGTACCGGCTGCAACGCTTGCTGTGATTGGTAGCACAGAAGATTCAGGCACTCGTATTCGTTTCTGGCCAAGTGAAGAGACCTTTACTAACATCGAATTCCATTACGATATTTTAGCTAAGCGTTTACGTGAACTTTCATTCCTAAACTCAGGTGTATCGATTCGCTTAAATGATGAGCGTGAAATTGATAAATCGGATCACTTTATGTTTGAAGGCGGCATCCGTGCTTTCGTTGAGCATCTAAATCGCAATAAAACGGCGGTGCATCAAAAGATTTTCTATTTTGACCATGAACGTGAAGAAGACGGCATTACGGTTGAAGTTGCCATGCAATGGAACGATAGCTTCCAAGAAGGGGTGTACTGTTTCACCAATAACATTCCTCAACGCGATGGTGGTACTCACTTAGCTGGTTTCCGTGGGGCGTTAACCCGTACCCTGAACAACTTCATGGACAAAGAAGGCTACTCCAAGAAAGCTCAAGCGGCGACATCGGGTGATGATGCTCGTGAAGGTCTAACTGCCGTCGTTTCCGTGAAAGTGCCGGATCCAAAATTCTCAAGCCAAACCAAAGATAAGCTAGTTTCATCTGAAGTGAAATCAGCGGTTGAGTCGGCAATGAGTGAAAAGCTATCGGAATTCTTAATTGAAAACCCAAGCGAAGCCAAAATTGTATGTGGCAAAATTATTGATGCAGCGCGCGCGCGTGAAGCGGCTCGTAAAGCGCGTGATATGACACGTCGTAAAGGCGCATTAGATTTAGCCGGTTTGCCAGGTAAGCTAGCGGATTGCCAAGAAAAAGATCCTTCTCTTTCTGAACTCTACATTGTGGAAGGGGACTCTGCTGGCGGCTCAGCCAAGCAGGGGCGTAACCGTAAAAACCAAGCGATTTTGCCACTGAAAGGTAAAATCCTAAACGTTGAAAAAGCACGTTTTGATAAAATGCTGTCTTCACAAGAAGTGGCGACTCTTATCACTGCATTAGGTTGTGGTATTGGACGTGATGAATACAACCCAGATAAATTGCGTTACCACAACATCATCATCATGACCGATGCCGATGTCGATGGTTCTCACATTCGTACTTTGCTTTTGACTTTCTTCTACCGTCAAATGCCAGAGCTTATCGAGCGTGGCTACATCTACATTGCTCAACCGCCACTTTACAAAGTGAAGAAAGGCAAGCAAGAGCAATATATTAAAGATGAAGACGCAATGGAAATGTACCAAGCTGGCCTAGCACTTGATAACGCAGGTTTGTACGTTAATGCTGATGCTCCAGCGCTGGCGGGTGCGCCGCTTGAAGCTTTGGTTCTTCAATACAATGAAGGCATGAAGCTTATCAAACGTATGAGTCGTCGTTACCCACATGCGATGATCCAAGAGTTGATTTACACCCCACGTCTTACCGCCGAAATGAGTAAAGACTCGGCGCAAGTTCAAGCTTGGGGTCAAACTCTGGTTGAGCAACTTAATGCCAAAGAAGTAGGGGCAAGCCAATACACGCTTGAAGTTGAAAAGCACGAAGAGTTGGGCGTAAGCTTAGCGAAACTTGTGGTGCGTACTCACGGTGTGACCCATGAATATGTGGTTTCTCTAGATTTATTGAACTCGAAAGAATACAGCCGTTTAGCAGACCTTTCTGAAAGCTTAGAAGGCTTGATTGAAGAGGGTGCTTACGTTAAACGTGGCGAACGTACTCAAAGCGTATCGACTTTTGTGGAAGCGCTTAATTGGTTAATCAAAGAATCTCGTCGTGGTCTTTCACTACAGCGTTACAAAGGTCTAGGTGAAATGAACCCTGACCAGCTTTGGGAAACCACAATGGATCCTGAAACTCGCCGTATGATGCAAGTCACCATTGATGATGCAGTCGCATCGGATGAATTGTTTACCACCTTAATGGGTGATCAAGTTGAACCTCGTCGTAAGTTCATCGAAGACAACGCATTGAAAGTGGCTAACCTAGACGTATAGAAAATACCTTTAGTTAAATCAACACTCAAAACCCTCGCCAGTGATGTCGAGGGTTTTTTAATACTATGTGCTAATCTAATGGCGATAAAACTCGGCTCTAGCGGCATTGTTGATAGCCAAAAAAAGAGTAGAGATTGATATAAGGTCGAGGAGATAAGTCACAAAACAGCACTGAAATAAAAGAGAACTAAGGTTGCGAAAAAAAACGCCTAAAGAGTGTGTCACATCAAAAGTTTAATAAGGTTTTTTTTCTATTGTGGGTGCGGTGTTATTGACAGGTGTCATAACCGCTTTGATTGGATTTCAAAGCACAATATTTATGGATTCAAGGACGATATAGCCAAGGAAAAACAAGCTATATGTTATCTATTATAATTGCGTTAATTGTGACGGTTTGTGTCGCAACCTGTGTCCTTAAAGGATACAAAGCACAGGCGGTTCTTATTGCTGGTGGTATCGTGTTAATGATCGCTGCCATTTTAATTCACGGTACAGTACCACTTCCTGCCGAACAATCTACCGGTTCAGAATGGCTCGATATATTCCAATTTATTACTAATACTTTTTCTAGTCAAAGTGCCGGTTTGGGACTAAAAATCATGGCAATCGCAGGTTTTGCGATTTATATGCATGAAATTGGTGCTTCAGAATCTCTCGTTACTTTCTTAACTCGACCATTAGCCAAAATTAAACACATGCCGTATTTATTTATGGCGATGTGCTTCATTATCGGTGAGTTCCTATCTATCTTCATTACCAGTGCTTCAGGGCTTGGGGTATTGTTGATGGTGACGCTTTACCCATTAATGCGCAGTGTTGGTTTAAGCCGTTTATCCGCTTGTGCACCGATCGCAACTGCCGTGGCGGTTGAAATGGGTCCTGGTCAAGGTAACGTTAACTTTGCTGCCGACATTATTGGTATCAACGTGGTTGATTATGTGGTGCATTATCAGATCTTAGTCGCATTTGCTGCGCTAACCGTGATCGCTGTTTTACACATGGTTGTGCAAAAAACTATGGATGTAAGAGATGGTCATATTGCCAGTGAGCACATGCACCTTGCAGAAGCCGAAGCTGAAACGCTTAATCTTGAAGAAGATAAAAAACCAAAAGCGCCAGCCATCTACGCGATTCTTCCGGTGATCCCGCTAGTATTGATTTTCACTTTCAGTAAATTGGTGATCAGCTCTATTACTATGGATGTGACCACCGCGATGTTTGTGTCGCTCTTTATCACGCTGATTTTTGAATTTATCCGTCGTGGTAATGCCAAAGCGGTAGTGGAATCTATCCAATATTTCTTCGATGGTATGGGTCGTCAATTTGCTAATGTGGTGACCTTTATTGTGGCCGGTCAAACCTTTGCTGAAGGTCTAAAATCGATTGGTGCTATTAACACGATTGTTAATGCAGCAGAGCATGCCGGTTTTAGCCCCGTGTTAATGACGATTGTGATGGTATTAATCATTATGGTATCGGCTATTTTAATGGGGTCTGGCAACGCTGCTTTCTTCTCATTTGCTAACCTTGTACCTGAAATTGCAGGTAAAATGGGGATCGCACCAGTGATGATGCTTCTTCCTATGCAATTTGTTGCTGGCATGAGCCGTAACATTTCACCAATTGCGCCGAATATGGTGGCGATTGCCGGGGTGGCCGATGTCTCGCCGTTCGATTTAGCCAAGCGCACCGCCATCCCGATGTTGGGTGGTATTGTGATTTCTGTTTTAGTCAGCATATTAAGTTTTTAATTCTTTGCTGATGCTTTTCTTATACTTAAATTCTGAGGTTGTAGTAATAGGCTGCAACTTCAAATTCAATGATCATTACATTATTTAGATTTAGGAGTCATTATGGATATCATGCTATTTAGCAATGGTAAATTACCTGGTAATACTCAACTACTTGAGTTTGGTCTGGACTGGATTGAAGCTATGGTAAAACGCACAGGGGCAAAAAACTTTGTATTTATCCCTTACGCGATGATCCGTGGTGATTACCAAGAGCGCACCGAACAACTGCAAGCGGGTCTTGGTAAATTTGGCTGTAAAGTCACCAATATTGAAAGCGCCGATGATCAGGTCAAAGCTCTGCAAGAGGCCGATGGTATTTTGGTGAGCGGTGGCAACACTTGGGTATTAAATAAAATGCTGCATGATAAAGGTTTAGTGGGTCCACTTCGTCAAGCGGTACTACAACAAGATAAGCCTTACATTGGCTGGAGCGCTGGTACCAACATTGCCGCGCCAACCATGTGTACCACCAATGATATGCCAATCGTCAGCGCAGCGATTTTAACCTCATTAAACTTTGTACCATTCCAAATTAACCCGCACTACATTGAAGCAACAATGGAAGGGCACATGGGTGAAACTCGTGATGAGCGTATTGAAGAGTACTTATTAATGAACCCACATCAAGTGGTGGCGGGCATCCCTGAAGGGACGTTACTGCATATTCAAGATGGTAAGTTGTCTTACTCTGCGGCTAATGGTAAACCAATGAAGTTGTTTGCTAACAAGCAAGAGCCACAATATTTTGAAGCTGGATCTGATATTCAATTCTTAATGGAAAGAGGCTGCTAAACCCTCTATTACTCTAATCCTGAAAAGTACTTTCTATCTGAAAGTGCTTTTTTTTTGCTTTAAAGCTTGAAAGTGATCGTCCGTATCCTTATATATATTTATGAAGACGATGCCACTAGGGTCGTTTGAGATCGTTTATTGAGTTTCGCCGTTAGGGTTACCAATAAGCATTGTAAGTTAGAGAACACAGCAAGTTAAAAATAGCTGCTTTTTCATATTGAAATGCGAGCTACCACTATTGCTTAATATAAAAGGATAGTCTTATGCGTAATGTAGATTTTGCCCCCCTATACCGTAATGCCATTGGTTTTGATCGTTTATTTAACCTAATGGAATCGAACAACACCAAGAATAGCTCCGGCGGTTACCCTCCATATAATATCGAGCAAAAAGACGAACATCATTATCGTATTACGATGGCGGTAGCGGGTTTTGCTGATGAGCAGCTTGATATCACTCAGCAAGAAAATATGTTAATCGTGCGTGGTGAACGTCAAGCCGATGAAAATAAAAACTACGTTTATCAAGGTATTGCAGAGCGTGATTTTGAGCGTAAATTCCAATTAGCGGATTATGTTAAAGTGATTGGCGCCACCATGGAAAATGGTTTATTACATGTCGATCTCGAACGTGAAATCCCAGAAGCGATGCAGCCGCGTAAGATTGCGATAAATGGTCAAAAACTGATTGAAAGCTAATATTTATCCTATTTTAAGCGGGAATAAAGGGTGCGCAGATTGCACCCTTTTTTATGCTTGAAACAAAACTATTTAGCGGTGTTTTTTTTATAAATGATTGATATCACATGTTTTGTGACCAATTGTTAACAAGTGGTGTTTAGAATGTTGAGATTGATTTAGATTAATAAATATCAGCCAGTCTGGTCTAATCTGTAGATATCGAGTTAGGAATACTCATGATTAATTAGATCAGAAAAAAGGATGCATATATGTCTAAAAAATTAACCACTGCGGCTGGGTGTCCAGTGGCGCATAACCAAAATGTCCAGACTGCCGGAAAGCGCGGCCCTCAATTACTGCAAGATGTATGGTTTCTCGAAAAACTGGCCCATTTTGATCGCGAAGTGATCCCTGAGCGTCGTATGCACGCTAAAGGTTCTGGTGCTTACGGGACTTTCACCGTTACCCACGATATTAGCCAATATACCAAAGCCAAAATTTTCTCTGAGATTGGTAAAAAAACCGATCTGTTTGCTCGCTTTACTACCGTTGCTGGTGAGCGTGGCGCAGCCGATGCCGAGCGTGATATTCGTGGTTTTGCTTTAAAATTTTATACCGAAGAAGGTAACTGGGATTTAGTCGGCAACAATACGCCGGTTTTCTTCTTGCGTGATCCACTTAAATTCCCCGACTTAAACCACGCGGTAAAACGCGATCCGCGTACCAATCTACGTAGCGCCGATAATAACTGGGACTTCTGGACATCATTACCCGAAGCATTGCACCAAGTGACAATTGTGATGAGTGATCGTGGTATTCCTGCCACTTACCGTCACATGCATGGTTTTGGTAGCCATACCTTTAGTTTTATCAATGCTGACAATGAGCGTTTCTGGGTTAAATTCCACATGAAATCTCAACAAGGGATCAAAAACTTAAGCGAAGTAGAAGCGGCGAAACTGATCGGTGAAGACCGTGAAAGCCACCAGCGCGATTTGCTTGATAGCATTGATAATGGCGATTATCCAAAATGGAAATTCCAAGTTCAGATCATGCCAGAAGCTGATGCTGAAAAAGTGTCTTATCACCCGTTTGATTTAACCAAAATTTGGCCACATAAAGATTATCCATTGATCGATGTGGGGGAGTTTGAGCTTAACCGTAACCCTGAGAACTTCTTTGCTGAAGTCGAGCAATCTGCATTTAACCCCGCGAGTGTGGTTCCGGGGATCAGCTTCTCGCCCGATCGCATGCTGCAAGGGCGCTTGTTCTATTATGGCGATGCACAGCGTTACCGTTTGGGGGTGAATCATCATTCAATCCCAGTCAATGCACCACGTTGCCCAGTACACAGTTATCATCGTGATGGCGCAATGCGGGTCGATAACAACCATGGCGGCACTATTGGTTATGAACCAAACTCCCAAGGTGAGTGGGCAGAGCAACCCGATTTCTCCGAGCCGCCATTAAGACTCGATAGCGCCGTCGCTCATTGGGATTTCCGCGAAGATGATGATGATTACTACTCACAACCACGTGCATTATTCCAATTAATGACCTCAGAGAAGCAACAGATCTTGTTTGAAAACACCGCTGGTAATATTGGTGGTGCCGCCAAGCATATCCAACTACGTCATTTAAGCAATTGTTACAAAGCAGACCCTGCTTATGCGGCCGGTATTGCTAAGTTACTAGGCATTGAAGAGAGTGAATACGCGAGTTAATCGCAGATTTTTGTGGTAAATAAAATAATGCCGAAGTGAGAGCTTCGGCATTATTTTTTAATTACTCCAAAAGGAGGGAGTAGGGTTATTTTATCTTTACATAAGGGTATATATTTTTTATCGATGAATTAAAAAATGACCCTTTTGACTTAGAGTTAACAAATAATTCAAACTCTTTATAGGGAACATTTAAGTATCGATATACAGAAGAGTCGAAAAATTTTATATCAAGCACTTGGCTGAGTTTTGAGTAACCATAGCTGATCATAGCAGAACTATAGGTTATATTTTTATCGGCTATTGGTGGTGGATATAGTTGGCTGATAATATTCCTGATATTAGTTGCTGCAATATTAGACTGGCCTAGCTTATGCAAATAAGAAACGATAAGAGAATGCCCAGTGAAATCAGATAGACTGAAATCATTATCATAATTTGAAGGAAGAGCACCAATAGTATAACGGATCGCTGCCATTATAAGATCATTATCATTAGTGATAAAACCCATTAAGTGTGGGTATTGATCACCTGTATATCCGCCCACGCTGCTGGTTGGTAAAGCGAAACCAAAATAGCCTAACATTCTATAGTCATGCAATGTTGAACCGTCAGGGTATTGATAACTTGAATATAAATTATCGAGCAAGGCATTGGTGTAAAAGTTACCTTGACTATGTCCAATTAACACGACCCTTTTGCATTCATCAAGTAACTTAGTCACAGATGAATAGGCATGCTGAAAAGTTTGATCTTGGTAATAAGTATCATGAATTTCTTCCAATATTGCAGACATAACATCAGTCGTTTCTTGGGCTGATTGTTGAGAGGTTGGTGCAGTATCAAACCCTGAGAATGTATTAGATATATTTTCTTGAACTGCTTTATTAACATTGAGTTCGGTGAATTTTTGCAAGGCTACTTGTTTGAATTGTATAAGGAATGATTCACTTTGATTCCAAGAACCATTCGAATTAATATCGAAAGTGAAATTCCAATTATACAAGTTGTTATGTGAAAAAAATTCTAGTTCAGAGATGTTTTTATTATAACTTTCTTTGTTAGTAAACATACCGTTTATATAGTGAATATTGGTGTTGTCTACATTTTCTGAACAATTGGCATAAGTTAGTTTTGAAATAATAACAATCAAGAGTAATATATGTTTCATCATTTTTCCTCAAATTCCGCACATGATCTATTATCAATATGATTTTTATTCATATCAATAATATTTGCCAACTTGGATTGGGCCATACGGTAAGAGAAAGATCTATGTATTGAGCTAAAATATAGATTATTAGGGGGTATATAACCATTGTTTTTATAAATCTTATCTTGAGAGCAAGAATATAATGAACTAGAAGTTATAATGGCTCTTTCTGCTGTTTTTTTATCAATTAGCTCTTGATCTATAAAGTAAAACTCGGTTGTTATTCTCCAGCTTATCCCTAAAGCCTTAGCTAATTCCTTATCTTTTTCATTGCTATAAGTTTGTTCAATTTTGGCTTCATATTCATCATCAAGGCCATTATTGTTGCTATCGATACCTAAAATGGCGGCTTTACTTTCAGGATCTAAAGTTGGGTCTGGTTCTGTGGGAGGGGTTGGTTTATCGGCTCCAATCAGTATCAACCAAGGGGCATTGTTATGTGGTGTCGTACCATGATTCCAATATTTGGATAAATAGAACTTACCTTGATAGGCAACTACATCACCACCGTGGTATGAAGTAGATGCATCCCATTCTGGTTTGTTGTTAGGGAATGTAATCCAGCCATCCCAATTGTTTTTATTATTGGCTGGTGGGGATTTTTTATTCCAATGAGTCGAAACATAAATTACACCGTCTTTCTTGACCATATCACCAGCATGGTAAGTGGTATTCTTATCCCATTCATCATACGCATACGCGAATGGTGATAATAAAATAAAGTAAATAAAAATTATTTTTTTCATGTTATTCCCTTCTTAATAAAAGAAGAAAAATACAGAATGTTATTGGTGATGTTGAGTGGTTTTTGTGTTTAGTAGAAAGATTGTTTGTTATTTTAGATAAGCTGAATATTTTTAATGAATGAGTTTCATTTTTTCTTATTTGTGAGAGAAAAAATGAAACTCAGTCTATTTTAAAACTTTATACGCCTTATTCACTTCCTCGGCAATGATCTCAATACCTCGTTGTATGTCGTCATCACTTTGCACGTAGTTCATGCGTAGGCATTGATGGGCGTGATCCCACTTTTCTTCTTTCGCTTCTTGACCAAAGAAAAAGTATTCACCCGGTACAATCAATACACCACGGGCTTTTAGGCGTTGGTAGAGTTCGATGCTGGTGATGGGCAGTTGATCAAACCATAGCCATAAAAAAATCGCCCCTTCGGGTTTATGGATTTTAAAGCGAGGATCGGGGATGGCGGTTTGCAGTAACTCTACCGCATGTAAGGCTTTGCGCTGGTAAAAGGGTTTGATCACATTTTCGCTTAATGGTAATAAATCCCCTTGTTCAATCATGTGATTGGCTATCGCTGGGCCGATGCTGCACGGCGCGAGGTTAACAATACCATTGATGTTGGTCATGGCTTGGGTCATGGCTTCACTGGCGATCACGATGCCGCAGCGCACGCCGGGTAAGCCTAATTTCGATAAGCTCATGCACAAAATAGTGTTGTCATTCCAAAACGGGGTAACATCTTCAAAGATAATGTCTGGGAATGGGGTGCCGTAAGCATTATCGATAATTAATGGAATATTGTTGGCGCGGGCCAGTTTATCAAGCTTACACACTTCTTCATCGGTTAAGACGTTTCCGGTCGGATTGGTAGGGCGTGAGGCGCAAATTGCAGCGACAGAATCATCGACATGTACTTGCTCAAAATCAACATGATATTTGAACATGCGGTTCTCAAGGATTTCGATTTCAGGATGATAAGAAATAAAAATATCTTCATCGATACCGGCATCGCTATAACCGATATATTCTGGGGCGAGAGGGAGTAAGATTTTTTTATGACTGCCATCGTCATGTTTACCGGCAAATAGATTAAAAATAGAGAAGAATGCGCTTTGGCTGCCGTTGGTAAGGCTGATATTTTTGCTGCTGATATCCCAACCGTAAGTGTCTTTTAATAGCTTGGCTAGGCTTTGGGTAAAGGTGTTTTTACCTTGTGGGCCATCATAGTTGGTCATGGCGTTAATTAATTCGCCACTGGCAAGCATATCGGCGCTGGCTTGCTTGAAGTATTCTACCATTTCTGGAATGGCGGCTGGGTTTCCACCTCCGAGCATGATCGCGCCAGGGGTACGCAAACCATCATTGAGATCGTCCATTAACTGGGTAATACCAGAGAATCGATTAAACTTATTACCAAACTTTGAATACTGCATAACCCAACCTAATCCATTAGTGTTCTACTGCCCAACATACACGAAATATCGAGCATGGAGAAGGTGGGATTTTTCTGGTATTAGCAATATATTTTATTTTTCAAACACAAAAAAACCTAAGCTAACCTCATCAAATGAGTGTCGCTTAGGCTTTTATTTCAAAGGTATATTTCTGATAATAAACCTTATTTATTCTGCCACTCTATTTCTGCAACAAAGAAATATCCGCGATCTGCAAGAACAAGTTACGTAGGTTGTTCAGCAGTGTTAAGCGGTTTTTCTTCAATGCTTCATCATCGCTCATTACCATCACATTATCGAAGAAAGCATCAACTGGTTTGCGTAGCGCGGCCAACTTGCTCAGGGCTTGTTGGTAGTCACCAGTGGCGAATGCAGGCTCGAGTGCTTCGGTCATCACTTCGACTTCTTCGGCTAAGGCTTTTTCTGCGTCTTCTTGCAGCAGCGTTAACTCGATCTCAGCGCTTAATTCACCATCGAATTTAGCGAGGATATTACCAACACGTTTATTGGCAGCCGCCAGTGCTTCGGCTTCGTCTAGTCCTCGGAAGTGAGAAACGGCTTTTACGCGTTGATCGAAGTCTAACGGCTTGGTTGGGCGACGAGCTAATACCGCTTGAATAATATCAATGCTAAATCCAGCGTCTTGATACCAAGCGCGGAAACGACCAAGCATGAATTCAAGAACGTCGTCTTCAACTTTTTGGTTGCTTAGGTCTACTTTGAACAGTGATTTAGTTTGTGCGATTAAATCGACTAAATCTAGATGGTAACCTTTCTCAACGATGATGCGCAAAATACCTAATGCAGCGCGACGTAGAGCAAATGGATCTGAGCCTTTTGGCGCTTGGCCAATGCCGAAAATACCAACTAAAGTATCCAGTTTATCGGCCATAGCTACTGCGGCTGCCACATCGGAGCTTGGTAGGTCATCACCGGCAAAGCGAGGCATGTACTGCTCGTTTAGCGCCACTGCGACTTCTTCATCTTCACCATCATGGCGAGCATAGTGCATGCCCATAACGCCTTGGGTATCGGTGAATTCAAATACCATCGAGGTCATCAAGTCGCACTTGGCAAGTAAGCCTGCGCGTTTTGATTTTGCTACATCCGCGCCAATCGCTTCAGCAATTAAGCCGGCAAGATCGGTAATGCGATCGGTTTTATCTTTAATCGTACCAAGTTGCTTTTGGAAGATCGCAGTTTCAAGCTCTGGAAGATGAGATTCTAAAGTACGCTTACGGTCGGTGTTGAAGAAGAATTCAGCATCGGCTAAACGTGGGCGAACCACTTTCTCATTACCTTCAATTACTTGACGTGGATCTTTCGATTCAATGTTCGACACAAAGATAAAGTTAGGTAGCAACTTCTTATTATCGTCGTACACAGGGAAGTATTTTTGATCGCCTTTCATGGTATAAACCAAAGCTTCAGAAGGCACTTTCAAAAACTCTTCTTCAAACTTAGCGGTTAATACTACAGGCCATTCAACCAAAGATGTTACTTCTTCAACTAAGTCATCTTCAAGATCGGCGGTACCGCCAACCGCAATGGCGGCTTGTTGCGAGTCACGCAGAATAATAGCCTTACGCGCTTCGTAATCGGCCATAACCTTGCCTTTTTCTTCTAGCAAGCTTGGGTATTGATCGGCGTTGTCGATAGTAAATTCACGTTCGCCCATAAAGCGGTGGCCGCGAATAGTACGAGCAGAAGCTACGCCTAAGATTTCACCTTCGATCAGTTCATCACCTAACAAGATAGTCAGGGTTTTCACTGGACGAATAAATTGAGTGTCTTTGTCAGCCCAACGCATTGGCTTGGCGATAGGAAGGTTAGATAATGCTTTTGCTGCCATATCTACCACCAGTGCTTGTACCGGTTGGCCTTTCACTTGCTGTTTGTGCAGTAGCCATTCACCTTTATCAGTTTTTAGACGCTCGGCTTGCTCAACTGTAATGCCATTACCACGCGCCCAACCTTGAGCAGCTTTGGTTGGATTACCGTCGGCGTCAAAAGCAGAAGCAATCGCAGGACCACGTTTTTCAACGATTTTGTCTTGTTGACCTTCTTCTAAATCCGTCACTTTTAACGCTAAACGACGAGGAGAGGCATACCACTTAACACCAGCATGCGCGATAGCCGCTGATTTAAGTTCTGCTTCAAAGTTAGCGGCAAAGCTTTCTGCTAAGGTGCGAAGCTGGGTTGGTGGTAATTCTTCAGTACCGAGCTCAATTAAAAAATTCTTCGCCATGATTACTTCTCCTCGCTTTTTGAGTCATTGTTTTTACACATTGGGAATCCCAACGCTTCACGAGAGGCGTAATAAGCTTCGGCGACTGCTTTAGTTAAATTACGAATACGTAAGATGTAACGTTGACGTTCGGTAACAGAAATTGCTTTGCGTGCATCGAGTAGGTTAAAGGCATGACCCGCTTTTAAAATGCGCTCGTAAGCGGGTAAAGATAACGGTGTTTCAAGTGCCAGCAATTCCTGACATTCTTTTTCACACTGATCGAAGAAGCCCAATAGGAAATCAACATCCGCGTGCTCGAAGTTGTAAGTCGATTGCTCAACTTCGTTTTGATGGAAAATATCACCATAAGTCACTTTACCTAGCGGGCCATCAGTCCAGACTAAGTCGTAAACAGAGTCGACACCTTGGATGTACATGGCTAAACGTTCGATACCGTAAGTGATCTCGCCAGTAACCGGTTTACACTCAAGGCCACCGACTTGTTGGAAGTAAGTAAATTGTGTCACTTCCATGCCGTTTAGCCATACTTCCCAACCAAGACCCCAAGCACCAAGAGTTGGGTTTTCCCAGTTATCTTCTACGAAACGAATATCGTGCACTAAAGTATCAATGCCTAACGTTTCTAGTGAACCTAAGTACAACTCTTGAATATTGTCAGGTGATGGTTTGATGATCACTTGAAACTGATAATAGTGTTGCAGGCGGTTTGGGTTTTCACCGTAACGACCATCAGTAGGGCGACGTGATGGTTGTACATAAGCAACCGCAATTGGCTCAGGCCCGATCGCGCGTAGGCAGGTCATTGGGTGAGAAGTACCCGCACCTACTTCCATATCTAAAGGTTGAACAATGGTACAGCCAACTTGGGCCCAATAATCCTGCAGCGCGAGGATCATTCCTTGAAAGGTTTTGACGTCGTATTTTTGCATAACTTTATTTGCCTACTCTGTTCGCGCAATGTGTATCGCAATTTGTGTACAGGGGGTATTTGTATTTCAAGCCGATGTGGCATTAAATACAAACAACCCCTAATAAATAGTCAATCAGTATAGCGAGTTCACTTATTGGCCTCAATCTGTGATTGCAGGAAAAGGCGCTAACTTATAAGCTTTGACCGCAAGATACGCCTGAAAAACACAATAAATAACAATAAAGGCGCTCAATTACCCAACGAATGTGAGATAAGCAATGTTAGATGTAATGTTATTAGCGTTAGCGCTGAGTATGGATGCTTTTGCGGTGTCGATTGGTTTAGGCTCAAAATTGGCTAGTCAATCACCCCAATCAGAACAAACAAAACCGTTAGATTTAGCGCTTAAAGCTGGCATTTATTTTGGATTATTCCAAGTATTAATGCCGTTTATTGGCTTTTTAGGCGGCCATGGTGTGTTAGGTTGGATTGAAGGTTATGCGTCTTGGATTGCGTTTATATTATTGTTCTTTATTGGCGCTAAAATGATTTATGAAGCGTTTTCAGAAGGAATTGAAGACGATATTTGCCAAGTGACCCATCGCATAATGTTAACGCTCGCGATTGCCACCAGTGTTGATGCGATGGCGGCAGGGTTTAGTTTGCCGTTGTTGGATGTTAATCCGTTTGTTGCTTGCGCCATTATTGGTATCGTGACTTTTATCTTTAGTTTTATAGGTGTGTTTATCGGGCGAAAAAGTGGCACTTGGTTGGAGAGTAAAGCGGAACTGGCTGGCGGAATTGTGTTGATATTGATCGCGTTTAAGCTTTTGTTGGTTTGATGGCTAAATTTATGATTAAAAACGAGTTTAATAATAAAGAACTAAAATAAGACTCGATTAATGGTTTTGTCATTATCATAGCTTACAATGTATAGATTGAGTGAATGTATTGGTGAGGTGACTTATGTTGACACGTTATGCAGGAATGACCCCCAAAAGCCAAAGCTATTTATTTACTTTTGGCTTAGCGTTAACTTTTATTGGCATGATGCTAACTAGTATGTGGTTGCCAATGGTAGCGGGTGCGATCATCTTATCTATGTTAACGGTCGAAGCTTGGATTCGAGTGTTGTACATTATTCCTCTTAATCAAAAGCTTACCGAATTAAATAAGCGTGTGGATAAGCTACAACAGCAACTTTCTCAGAAAAAAGAGAGCGATTAATGAGTTAAGGCTGCTCACTGGTGATGACGGCGTTATGCATCCAGCAGCCTTATTGACTCTCTTAATTGGGTTTTTGCACTGTCGTATTTACAAGCCTTTCTTGATCAAAAATTGATACGGCAATTGCTCGGTTTGAGCGGCGATCAGTTGATGATCCATAAAGCGGCAAAAACTTGGAATATCCCGCGTGGTTGATGGATCGTCGGCGGTGATCAGTAAAGTTTCACCATCTTGTAGGGCGCGGATGTTTTTTCGCACCATCATCACCGGCTCTGGGCAGCGTAGCCCTTGGGCATCTAATATTTTAGTCGCGTTATCAGCAGTAAATGGCATTGTGTTATACCCACTCAATCTCTTCATCGGCGTGTTTAGCGCATTCGGTTTTAACGAGTGCGAATAATTCCACTCCAGTTTTTGAGCAAATCCATTCATTTTCAACGTATTTAAAATGATAGCCACCGGATTTAGAGGCTAACCAAATTTCGTGCATCGGCTCTTGGCGATTAATAATGATTTGGCTGCGATTTTCAAATTCAAGCGTCATCACATTGCCCGACACTTCATAATCAATATCGGCGCCAGACTCATCAATCGCTTCTTCGATCGCCGTCATTTGAATATCGACCAGTTGATGAAATTCAGTATCATTCATATTTTGTTTATCCTTTATTGAGGCTGGGTGCTGATATCGCCCGTTTAGTATTGCTTTTCTTGTATGTGATGCGATTATAGAGGGCATTAAATCATTAATCACGATATCGATATGAAAAAACACACTTTAGCATGGTTTGCCTTGCTGGTAACAACCTTAGCCGGATGTGGTCAAACTGGGCCGCTTTATTTACCTCAAGATCAGCCAGAGCCAAGCAATACTGGCGCGGTTTCAATTAAAGGTAAAGATGGTTCAGTTGTTGTTGAGCCAGCACAAAGCGCGGCGTCATCGACGATAGATCCAGCGGCAAGTAGCGCGGAATCGACCTTAGATACCCAGCCGCAACCATCGAAAACAGAAGCACAATCTCAACCCGAATAATCGGCACAGTAAAGGAAGACAAAATTGGATTATTTTAATTATCAGGATGATGGTCGGCTTTGGGCTGAAAATGTATCTCTTACTGAGTTAGCAAATCAACATGGCACGCCGTTGTATGTGTATTCGCGCGCGACATTAGAGCGTCACTGGAAAGCGTTTGATTGTTCGGTGGCAGAGCACCCGCATTTAGTCTGTTATGCAGTTAAGGCGAATTCCAATATTGGGGTGTTAAATGTTCTGGCTCGTTTAGGGTCGGGTTTTGATATTGTGTCGGGCGGTGAGCTTGAACGTGTGATTGCCGCCGGTGGTGATGCGAAAAAAATCGTATTCTCTGGTGTGGGTAAAACCGCAGTTGAAATGAAGCGTGCGTTAGAGTTAGGCATTAAATGTTTTAACGTTGAGTCAGAGCCTGAACTTGAGCGTTTAAATAAAGTGGCAGGTGAACTCGGGGTGATTGCGCCAATCTCACTGCGGATTAACCCCGATGTTGATGCCCATACGCACCCGTATATTTCGACAGGTTTGCGTGATAATAAGTTTGGTATTGCATTTGATCGCGCGCCACAAGTGTATGCATTTGCCAACAGTTTGCCGAATCTTAATGTGCAAGGTATTGATTGCCATATCGGTTCGCAATTAACCGAATTAGAACCGTTTATTGATGCCATCGATCGCTTGTTAGCCTTGATTGATGAGCTAACCGCGCAAGGTATTCATATTCGTCATTTGGATGTCGGTGGCGGTTTAGGGGTGGTGTATCGTGATGAATTGCCACCTCAACCTTCTGATTACGCCAAAGCATTATTATCTCGCTTAGAAAATCACAGCCATCTTGAGCTTATTTTTGAACCGGGTCGCGCCATTGCTGCTAATGCTGGGGTGTTGCTGACCAAGGTTGAATTGCTAAAACCGACTGAGCACAAAAATTTTGCGGTGATTGATGCGGCGATGAATGATTTGATCCGTCCTTCTTTATATCAAGCTTGGATGAATATTGTGCCAGTCGCGCCGCGTAAAGGTGAGGCATTAACTTACGACTTAGTTGGCCCGATTTGTGAAACCGGTGATTGCCTTGGTAAAGATCGCGAATTAGTGCTGGAAGAAGGCGACTTATTAGCGGTGCGCTCGGCAGGTGCTTATGGTTTTGTGATGGCTTCTAACTACAATACTCGTGGTCGTGCGGCAGAAGTGATTGTCGACGGCTCGCAAGCCCATGTGGTTCGCCAGCGTGAAAAAGTGGAATCGCTGTGGGAGCTAGAAAGCTTACTCCCTTAAATTTTATCGCCAATTGGTGATGTTTTATTTTTAAATTTTTATACGCTTAATGAGGCAGTATGCATTTCCATTTTTCTAAAATGCACGGTTTGGGTAACGACTTTATGGTGGTCGATTGTGTTACCCAAAACATCTTCTTTTCCCCTGATCTGATCCGTCGTTTAGCCGACCGTCATACTGGTGTTGGCTTTGATCAATTGTTGGTGGTAGAAGCGCCTTATGATCCAGAAACCGATTTCCATTATCGTATTTTCAATGCCGATGGCAGCGAAGTAGAACAATGTGGCAATGGTGCCCGTTGTTTTGCTCGTTTCGTGCGTATGAAAGGCTTAACCAATAAATACAGTATTAATGTCAGCACCAAAAAAGGTCGTATGATCTTAAAAGTGGAAAGCCACGATATGGTGACGGTTAATATGGGTAAGCCGGTATTTGAACCAAGCAAGATCCCGTTTAAAGCCAAACAAGCGGAAAAGACCTACATTCTACGCGCTGGCGAACACACTTTATTTTGTGGTGCAGTCAGTATGGGGAATCCGCATGTAGTGACCATTGTCGATGATGTGGATAGCTTTGATGTGGAATCGGTAGGTCGATTACTTGAATCCCACGAACGCTTCCCTGAACGTGTTAACGCCGGCTTTATGCAAATTCTCGATCGTAATAATGTGAAACTACGGGTTTATGAACGTGGTGCGGGCGAAACCCAAGCTTGTGGTAGTGGTGCGTGTGGCGCGGTAGCGATTGGGATTGACCAAGGCTTATTAGATGCCGAAGTGACGGTACAATTACCCGGTGGTGAGTTGCGTATTTTCTGGATAGGTGAAGGTCATCCATTGCACATGACAGGCCCTGTGGCACATGTGTATGATGGTCAAATTACCTGCTAACCACTAGTGAATAGCGATTAACATTGAGGATGCTGCAAAGACGCTGGCCTATCTATGGGCACTTTAAAAAGACCATAGATGATCTTGGGCACTTTTCTCTATCCTCATGATTAATTCGCTTTATTATCCGCTTATAATTTTTACAACAAAAAGAGTGTCTTGTGTCCGTAACTGAACAGAAAATTGCCGCTGATAACTTAACCGCTGAAATCGTGGCGGATTACTTAAAAGATCACCCCGACTTTTTTGCTGATCGCGGACGCTTGTTAGATCGCTTATCAATTTCGCATCAGCAACAAGGCGCAGTGTCATTAGTCGAAATCCAAATGCGTCGGCAACGACAAAAAATTGAAGAGTTGGAAGAAGATATTACCCAGTTAATGTCACTGGCAGCTAAAAATGATCGCACTTTTCATCAGTTAATGGACTTACAGCAGCAGTTATTGCGTTGTGACTCTTTATCGCAATTAGTCACCGCATTGGATGGGTATGCCAACAATATCGGCTTAAAATCGCATATATTTTTACTCGATCAGCAATACAATAAATGGGCGCTAGAAGCCGAAACCCATCAACGCTTTATTACCAATCACCTCAATGGTAAGCAAGCGTATTTAGGCCGCTTAAATCGCAATGATCGTCACGCTTTATTTGGCGGAGATCGCTTCGCGAGTGATGAACTGTCTGAATTAGGCTCTTATGTGATCTTGCCTTTAGTGCGTAAAGAGAGCTTAGGCTTATTAGCGTTTTCAAGCCAAGAAGGTGGCCACTTCCAACCTGAAATGGATACGCTATTTCTCAATCATCTTTGTGCGCTGGTAGCCTTTTTAGTGGTCTCAATCACTCAAGAGGATGACGCAGAGATAAACTCAGTTGAAAAACTGAGTTGCGTCAACGAGTCTTAATATGAATTTTGAGCATGACGTCGTCCCTGAGAACTTTGCTCAACCCTTGCAGCGATTTTATGATTATCTGATCAATGAAAAAGGCTTGAGTGAGCGCACCAAAGCCAATTACCAGCAACAACTCACCACCATTGCATTGCAACTGTCTGAATCGGGCTTAACTTGTTGGCAAGACATTGACGCCGCTTGGGTCAGGCAAGTTGCCAGTAAAGCCAAGCGAGAGGGATTAAAAGCCAGCAGTATTGCTACGCGTCTTTCTTCATTGCGCAGTTTTCTCGATTACTTGATTGTGATTGGTCTGCTACAAGCTAACCCAGCCAAAGGGGTGTCTGCGCCGAAGAAGCAACGTCCACTGCCCAAAAATCTTGATGTCGATGAAATGGGGATCTTGCTAGAAGTGCAAGGTGATGACCCATTAGCGATTCGTGATCGCGCCATGATGGAGTTAATGTACGGCGGCGGTTTGCGTTTAGCCGAATTGGTGGCGATTGATGCCAAGCAAGTGCATTTAAGTCACGGCAAAATGGATCAAGGCGAAATTCGTGTTATTGGTAAAGGCAATAAAGAACGTAAAGTGCCGGTGTCGGGTTATGCCAAAGAATGGCTAGAGCGTTGGTTGCAGATCCGTGCTTCATTGGCTGCAGAAGATGAGCCTGCTTTATTTGTGTCGCAACGTGGTAATCGGATTTCTCATCGCAATGTGCAAAAGCGCATGGCGGAATGGGGCATTAAACAAGGGGTGTCTAGCCATATTAGCCCGCACAAACTGCGCCATTCCTTTGCTACCCATTTACTTGAATCCAGTGGTAACCTCCGCGCGGTGCAAGAGCTACTTGGACACGAAAATATATCTACCACGCAAATTTACACCAGCTTAGACTTTCAACACTTAGCGCAGGTGTATGATAAAGCCCATCCAAGAGCCAAGAAAATCAAATCATCTGACGACTGATCAGGTCACCCTGTCTGTATAAGGAAATCCTATGTCTATGCGTTTCTACCGCAATATTCCTACCATCAAGGCGATGACCTTTGATCTCGATGACACCCTATATGATAACTATCCGGTGATCAT
This sequence comes from Vibrio sp. S11_S32, assembly GCF_014694465.1. Lineage (NCBI taxonomy): Bacteria > Pseudomonadati > Pseudomonadota > Gammaproteobacteria > Vibrionales > Vibrionaceae > Vibrio > Vibrio sp. S11_S32. The sequence goes on from NZ_JAAUWS010000011.1 coordinate 58,334, forward strand.
GTCGGTCGAAAAAAGGGCGACCGAGTGGTTGCATCAACATCATCCGATCAGCAAACAAATGGATCACAAGCAATGGCGCGCGTTTAAACTCAACCTTGCCAAGCAAACCCCTTTCTTACAAAGCGATGTGAGCACATGGCGATTTCAGCAGATCCGGCAGGGATTAATCCATTTGGGTTACGATAATCCAAAAGCTTCTCACGCTGCACAAGAGTTAATGGATTTAGTCTTGGTTTGGCGTCATCAAATTGATGTTCCAGAGTTAACCCACCAAGTGATGAGCAAATTAAAGCAACAACTACCGCTGATCGCGATCACTAATGGTAATGTGAATCCCGCCAATATTGGCTTGGGTGAGTATTTTGATTTGGTGTTAAACGCCGGCCCTGATGGTTGGGCAAAACCACATGGTGAAATGTTTACCACTGCACTGGCGCATTTAAACTTACCGCCAGAGAATGTGCTGCATGTGGGAGATAACTTAGTCTCTGATGTCTCCGGTGCTAAGTACGCGGGTATGAGCGCTTGCTGGATTAATGATTTTTCTAAGGTGTTAACACAACAAAATGATGCCAAATTATTGCCGGATGTGGAGATCACCTCGGTAGAGGATTTGTTGTTTTTTGTGAGGTGATGCTTCTCTCAGAATGTGAAGGGTCGTTGCTATTTAGCTTTTTATTTCTCGTGCTTATTTTCATACTAATATGCGGTTAATTCAGCGGCTAGCCTTCGGCGACCAACCTTTTTTCAACAGCCAAAAAAGGTGGTAAAAAGGCTGCTGCGAGAAATTTTGTGATCTTGTTTGAGCTTGGCATTTTCGCTATCGGCTTCAAGAGGGCGTCCATGCCCTCAAGAAGCCTAGCCGTCATCCATGACTGCTTACGCAAAAATACTGGCGTTCAAACAAGCAAAATTTAGGCAGATGATCGCTGAAATCACCGCGATAACCAAATCTGCTCCCTCCCTTTATCAAATACATTGTGGTTAAACACCTGAATTATCAGTCAAGGGAGGGTTGTTGTATGCTGGTGGTTAAGACTTATAAACCCGATGATTTCTATCTTCTTCATATACCTTTAAAAACAATTCAAAATAATCTTGTAGCTGGGCAATTTCTGCTTCAGAACTCATATTCAACTCAGATAACAATCCAATTCCTACTTCACAGGTGCATAGGTTTCCGGCGGCTTGGTTGCGGCGTAGGGCGTAATGCGAGGCTTGCTTTGGTTGCAGAGTGATTTTAGGCAATTCCTTTAACCAAGGGCTTTTGTTGAGCATCTTGTTTGCTTCTTGCCAAGTACCATCCAAAATTATCAATAAAGGTGAAGCATTAGGATGCGGCGATTGGGTGCGCAGGGTTGAAGCCTCGATCGCTTCTTCGCTAGGAAAGACAACATAAGTCGGTTGCTGTTTGATTTGCTCAAGTAATGCGGCTGGTGGATTAACTCGATCCCAAGTATGGCATTGGCAATGGGGTAAGCATTGTAGCAACTTGCCGGTGTTGGTGGTGCGGGTGAGTTCATTAGGGTGGGTTAATAACGCCAGATTGAGAGGTGACGATAATATCGGTTGTTGATCGCATACGCATTGATAGCGTAAACCGCAGTGAGGGCAAGCCGATGGTGGGGTCGAGAGTGTGTTGGCTGAGGGAGACATAGATGTGCTCGTTAAAAAATGCGCAGAGGGCATGATACCACTGTGCGCATTTTATGTTGTGATTCGCCTTAATGTTGCAGTAAGAAATAAACCTTACATCTTCACGCCTTTGATGGCAGGGGTTTGATCGGCAAACAATACCACCGAGCTCAGTGATGCTCCGTTATCGGTATTGAAATCCGAGGCCATGCTGGCGTTATTTGGGTAACTCACCCCTGTGTACTCTAGAGCTTTTTGTGCCGCTTTTGCACCGCCACCACTGACTGGAACCACTAAATCGCGCCAACCGTTATGTTGATAATTGGCTACTGTGATTGGATTGCGCACGCAGGTAATGCGACTATTGAAGCGCCATTCATTATTTTGGTTTTCAAAAATCAGCATGGTACAACCGCCGCTGCCACACCAATTCATCATGGCGAGCAGTTCGTCGTTTCCATCACCATTTAAATCATACTTGAGCCAGATATAACGATTACCGCTTGGATCGGTACGGTTAATGGCAAAGTAGTTGCGCATGGCTTTATCAACCTTGGCATCAAACTGGGTGCTGGCATTAATCGCGGCGGGCGTTAATGTGGGAAGCACGCCTTGGGTCTTGCTGTTCTCGCCCTCGACCATAGTGACGGCGGATTGCATTCGATCAAGGCTTAGTCCATTGATGCCAATTGGGTAGATTTGATTATTAATTTGCTCGCTATCGGCGTGGAGTTGAAAGCCTCTAATGGTGAATAATCGTTGTGATACCACCGCTTCACCTTGATGCTGAGTCATCACTACATGCAGTTGTTGTCCGTTCGCTTGTTGCCAATAACCGGTTTCAATTAAGCTTGGATCGCCATTTTTGTAAATATAACGAGTAGTGGCGGTGTGATCGGGCTGTAATTCTAATTGAGTGGTTAAGCCGCTAGCATCGGGTTGGCTTTGATAAGTGGCGACATATTGTTGAGCGTTATCTTGGTTGGCAAGGGTGGCACAACCATGCAAGGTTTTATCCTTGGTATTAAATGCAGCATTCCAAGCATATAAGGCACCGCTCATGGTGTCTTGGCAAGTTTGTTTATTGAGTGTCAGATCATTTTTTTCAAATTGATAGCGGCGTTGCGTCGGGCTGATGTTGCTATCATTGACGTTGCTTGTGGTTTTTTTATTGCTGATACTTGTTTTGGTTACTTGGCCTTTGGCGATCGAGAGGCTCCAGTTGGGCTCGTTGCCAAATGCTCGTAGCGCTGTATTGGTGGTTTGGCATTTATTACCAGTCTCAGAGGCGATTTGATTAAGATCGGAAACTAGAAAACGTGCCACATAAGCAGAAGAGTTGCCTTTGGTTGGGGTCGGTTGCAACTCACCAAATAACTCAGCATAAAAAGGCCCATTGCCGTCAGTGCGCATTTGGTTTAATTGGGCGAGTATTGGAGCGGGTAACTCTAACCAATATTGAATGCTACTGTTGCAAGGTTGAATTTGGTAACCGTTATCTTTAAAACTGATTTCACCAGATAGCATATAAGGAAGAACATCGACGGTTTTTACCACAGATAGTTCAGTTGTTTGAGGTTTTAACTCTTGTGGTTCAGTTGGAGCTTGGCTAGAACAAGCGGCTAACAGTGAGACGACCACGAAAGTGAGCGGAATGGTAAAAGCCTTCATGTTACTTTCCTTTAATGTAGATGCCGTTATATTGGGTATATAGACTGAAAACAATGAGTAAGGTTCATTATGGCATATTGGTTATTTAAAACAGAACCCGACACCTTTTCGATTGATAGCTTGCAGCAGAAAAATGTCTCGTGTTGGGAGGGGGTACGCAATTATCAAGCAAGAAATATGTTGCGTGATCAAGTGAGCGTGGGCGATGAAGTCCTAATTTACCACTCGTCTTGTAAGCAGATTGGCGTGGCGGGGGTAGCGAAGGTGACGCGAGCTGCTTACCCTGACCATTTTCAATTTGATGCCAACAGTGATTATTTTGATGTTAAGTCTGATCCCAGTAATCCACGCTGGGTAATGGTGGATATTGAATTTGTGAGTAAGTTGTCGCGCATCATCCGTTTAGCCGAGATGAAAGCCATGCCTGAATTGGCGGAAATACCGTTGGTTAAACGCGGTAATCGTTTATCGATCATGCCTGTTTCTGCGTTGGAGTGGCAGGCGATTTTAAATCAGGAATAAAAAAATCGCTGCATCCTGTTATATTTCAGGAGCAGCGATGTTAAGTTTGAATCTGCTATTGACCGATTTACAACAAATTATCTTCTAAGTAATGCGCCACCGCTTCATCGACGCTGCTGCCAATCACTTCATTGTCTGGTAATGCAATCTTTACTTTCTGGTGCGCAGTACCCATCACGAGGCCTTTATGGGCAGCCAGTAGCATTTCCGCATCATTCATGCCATCGCCAAACGCAATGCAGTTCTCTAACTCTTTACCTAAGGCTTGCGCCACCGCTTGCAGGGCGTGACCTTTAGACACATTCAACGCCATCATTTCTAAACACCAAGGGGTCGAGAAAGCAATGCTCAAACGATCGCCATATTGTGCTTTAAGATCGGCTTCATACTTGGCCAGATGGTCATGATCGGGATGGGTGAAGAACAGCTTCGCAATGTCCTCCGTTGGCGCATTATCTTGATCGAATAAGGCGTAATTAAAACCAGATTCTTCATGATATTTACTGAGCTTTAAATCTTCTTTATTGGTCAGCCAGTCGTTACTGCGATAAATATGAATGCTATTGGTTGGATCTTGTTTGATGATATCGACGATGGGTTGGATCAAATCGCCATCAATATTTTTGCTATAGAACAATTGATTGTCGGGTGTATGCACTCGCGCACCATTTGAGGTGATCATATAAGCCGGAATGCCAGCACTGGCTCGAAAAGTTGCCACGTCAACATGATGACGACCGGTCGCAAAGATAAAAGTAAAACCTTGTTGATGCAGTTTTTTTAACGTCTGTTTGGTGAAATCACCTAAGGTGTGATCAGGAAGTAACAGGGTGCCATCTAAATCAGAAGCAACTATATGATAAGGGTGAGTAACGTGCGAAGAATGGGACATATGACCTCTTAATAGGCTTTTATATGATTAAAAAGGAATGCGTTGGTTGTAAGCAGTGTACGCCAATTAAACGAGGAAAAAGAGGGTAAAGCTGACTTTCCTCTTTTCCGGTAACTGTTATTTAAAAAATGTTAGCCTTTTAAAAAGGTTAACGTTTCATTTAGCGCTTGGTTACGCAGGCTATCAATTTCAAAAAACACTTCGTGCTTTGAACCTTTCATTTCAACTAATGTGGCGAGATTTTCATGGTGTTTATTGATTTTATTGACAAATTTATTTTGTGCAGTGTTGTCGACCACAATGTCTTCACTGGCTTGCAGTAATAATAGCGGCACATTGATTTTATCTGCTTGTTGGTGGCATAAACGAGTGGTGTTGAGTGATTGATTGACCCAATGACGACTGGGACCACCAAGTTGAATATCTGGTTGTTGTTCATAAAGATCGCGAAACCACTGATAACGGATCGGACTATGAGTCAGATCGTTAGCCGAAAATGGGCTGACATGGTAACCCTTTTTCCCTGGTAAATAGCCTATCGGGTTGCGTGATGCCATCCACTTTGACAATGGAACAGCCAGAGAGCGCAAGTACCAAGGCATGTGGATGCCAACCATTGGAGCGCTTAATACCACCCGCTTGAAACCATGATTAGGATGGGTTTGTAGGTAACGGGTACTGATCGCACCGCCCATTGAGTGGGCGATGAGAAACTTCTCTTGATAGTTTTCATCGAGATCAAAGTGGCGCAAAATATGATGTAAATCTTTGATGTAATGATCAAATTTTTCAACATGACCTAAGTGACGGTCTGGCGAACTGCGATCGGATAATCCTTGGCCGCGATGATCATAAGAATAAATATCATAACCTTGCTGAGAAAGGTCATAGAAGAGTTCTTGGTACTTACACACACTTTCAATCCGGCCATTCACCACCACGATTGCTTTGGTGTTTTCAGGGTGAGTGAGTGATACCCAATACAGTTTTTTTCCTTCCTGCCCTTCAATATAACCTTCTTTTTTGGTGTTCCAAAAAGGCGTGAGCGTGCTGATAGAAAATGCTAATAAATTTTCTTCCTGGCTAAATGAAGGCGCTTGTCCACTTGGGAGTTCCATGATAATTCCGAATTAAACTCATATCGATGATTAAGCCTAAACTATGCCATTAATTAGGTGTGAGTCGTAGCTTTTTTTAAGGCTTGGCTAGGGGCAGTTGATCTTTCGTGATTAAATTTTGTTCGAGATAAAAGCCTTTTAATCGAGGCAAGTCGATTGAAGCCTAGTTATTCTAAGTAAATGAGACTTAACGAAGAGTAAAAGGCTTTTAGCCGAACCCTTCGGGCTGCGTTTGTTGGTCTTTTCTACTTCGTCATCGGCTTTTCGTGTAGCCAGCTACACCACAAAGCCTCTTCCTTGTATAAAAACCCAACAATTCGCAGCAAAAACAACCACGAAAGATCAACAGCCCCTAGCATGATGTTGATTTTAATTCCATGAATGTTCAATCACGATTAATGGTTTTGGCAAAGTGCTGAAATTTGTCGCCGCAGTAGGTTAAAACCCCTTTATCGCCAGGGCTTAATGCGTGGAAGTAGTGGATGCCGACTTTGAATTCACGCTTAGGCCCCATTGGCTGCTTTTGCACATAAATCCAATATTCTTGATTTTCTTCACCCGGCTGAGTGTTTGGGATTTCAACGATTTGAGTATTGAGCACCACGACATTGACTTTTTGTTCTTTGGCATCGAATCCAAGTATGTGCTTTTTATTAAACGAGGAGTAGCTGATAAAAGCCAACACAATAATGAGCAATAAACACAATAATAGAGTAAGAGGCATCGAACAGTATCCTGATAAAAATTAATGCGTTAGTGTATCTATTTGTGAAGGGGAATGGTGACTCTCTATTCTGAATTCGTGATCTATGTTGTTATTAACCACAGTATTAGGGGGAAATAGTTACTTTGTTGGGTTCCCTTGCAGTAAGCTAAACCTATCAGTTAAGGAATAAGGATGGTACCGTGTCCGATATCGAAAAAATAACCTCTCGCAGGCAGCGTTTAGAGCAACTACTTAGAGATCAGTACTATGCCGAGGGCCAAGGTTTAGATGATTTAATTAACAGTTGCGAGCAGCGCTTGCCTCAAGCTGTTGTTAAAAAAATGCGGCTGATTGCGGAGATTGCTCAAAAACTCTCAGATGATGTCGATTACAAAGTACCAGATTGGGCGGAACTTGATCGGATGTGTCGCGAGTGTGAAAAAGAACTCACCCCAAGAAGTGGTCGTTTTGTTTGGGGGGTGGCGATTGTCTTGATGTTGGCGATGACATTGGGCGCAGTATTGTTTTACCACTTAAATTGGGATTCTATCTCTTCTCATCTGCCTTAAGCTATGTGCTGAAAAGCGGATTTACTGATCGCCAGATAAACAAAAGGACGCTATTAGGCGTCCTTTTTGTTTTGTCTGCTTGATTAAGAAATCATTGGTAATGTCATTAAACCAACCATTACTGCAATCATTACTAATCCCTGTCTTTGTGAAGTTGTCATTTTATTTTTTCCTTTTTATTGGTTACCTTTAGAGCAACTATAGCAAGATTAAGTGGTTTGATCTAGATCTATTTGTTTTTCGCTCAAAAATACAAGTTTAATGTCATAGTTTTGTGTTGTTACTTCTATGCTGTGGCATATGATTACAGCGTGGAATGATATGTTTCATTTATGATGTGATATTTTATTTATTTAAGTTGTTGTTTTTAATGTGTTTAAGTCTTTTTTTTCTATTGGTTTATTTTTTCATTCATTCAAGTGTCTTAATCTGGAGGCTAGTAGTTCTCGGGGTGGTTTTTATAGTGTTTTTCTGGTTTTACTTTTTTTACTGTGGTTTTTATCTTCATATTTTGTCTATTTTTCAGCTTCACGATCGATTCTTAGTAATTAATTGACGGTTATAATTTTGATTTTTGTATAATTAAACCTAATAAAAACAATTGTTTTTTAATTAAGTTATTGAATAATGTGTGTATTTTATTGGTTTTGATTGTTGGTTTTTTTATAAGTTATGATTTTAGCGGTTTGTTTACCTTGCCGGCTAGAACGTGGCTAGGATGCTAGGTTTGCCTTTATATTGGCTGAAGTGGGGTAGAAATGGCTTTTCATCTTTACCTTATGTAAGTGTCTCATTACACTTAGTACACGATTCTAAAGTCAGGGGCTGGCATGATCTATTGGTTAACAATGAGTGTATTGACCGTCTTAATGTGTATTACCATTAAGAATGAGTCAAATAACGCCTTGAGAATACTGAAACCTGCCTCTTTGATTGTGTTAATATCATCGGTATTATTAACTCATCCACCTTATTCATTAGCTTATTTGGCACTATTATGTGGTTTAAGTGTCTCTCTATTTGCGCTGTTAAAAGAAGCTTTTGGTAAACTGTCTAAAAAAGGGGAGTTTATCTGCTTCGCGCTGATTTCTAGTTGTTATAGCGTGATTTTTTGGATCCAAGTTGAAGCGGTGAGTTGGGGGATGCCAGTGATACTGATGGCGTTCTCGATAGTACTGTTCTTTTTATTGTTGCCTTTATTTGAAGGGTTTGTGGTGCCTGCTGCTGCAATCGGTATTATTGTGTGGCAATTATCATGGGCGGCGGGTGAAGTGTGGAAAGCGCATCATTTATTAGTGGATCTAACCGGATTTATTGGTAGCTTGATTTTAGCTTTATCCGCTTTAATCTGGGTGGTGCATCACTTTAAGGCTTCGTTTCGATATTCTAACTATGTTTTTTTAGTCTCATATTTCGTCGCTCAAACCTTAATCACCAGTTCGATTATTTTTTAATGTGCGTATTTTTACCCTCATCCACTCCATGTGCTTGGATTGGATATAACCCCTATTAAATCTATTGATTGGATTTGATGTTTTAGGAAATATTATGGAAATCTTCTCGGCAGCGGTGATGCTGTTTTTAATTATGGATCCACTGGGTAACTTGCCGGTGGTGCTGTCGATCTTAAAACATTTAGATCCTAAGCGTCGTCGTAAGGTTCTGATCCGTGAATTGCTGCTGGCATTGGGTGTGTTGTTGCTGTTCTTGTTTGCGGGTAAATCCATTTTGGGCTTTTTGCATGTACAACAAGAAACCTTAAGTATTTCTGGCGGTTTGATATTATTTATTATCGCGATCCGAATGATTTTCCCTCAGCCTGGTGGTGTAGTCGGACTTGCTGCTGGTGAAGAGCCCTTCTTTGTACCGCTAGCGGTGCCTATGATTGCGGGGCCGTCAGTAATTGCTTCTTTGTTGCTGTTGTCGAGTCAACACCCGGATAAGATGGTGGATTGGTCTTTGGCGGTATTGCTTGCTTGGTTAGCAACGTCGGCAGTTTTAATGTTTTATGGCTTCTTCAATCGCATATTAGGCGAAAGAGGCTTAAACGCAATTGAGCGCTTGATGGGCTTGTTGTTGGTGATGGTCTCGACGCAAATGTTCTTAGATGGTTTGAAGCAGTTTTTAGCTTAATATCAATCGTAATCACTATCTGATCATCTAATTCGTTTGATTGCTATCAGCCAATGGCAGAGCGATATTTTAACATATTGAGATGATAAAAACCCGCATCTATTCTTCTTGCTTGTTATAGCGAACAGGAAAGGGGATGCGGTTTTTTTATGCCTATTTAAAATATTTATTTTTAATGTCGATTAAGGCAAACGTACCGAAGATAAAGATCGATATTTTTTCCCAGCGAGTCAGTTGTACATCTGGGCCTAATGCATTGCCAGAAAATAACAGGCTTTGTAAACCGTGCATAAAAATGGTGAAGATGGCCATCACATTTAAAGCAATGTGGGTGATACCAGGGAAAGGTTGGATAAAGTTAGTAATAAATACTCCCCAAACCACCAACATAAATAGCTTAGCAAAAATAGTGAATATCGCTTCCATGGCTTACTCTGCTTGACGTTGATAAAGGCGGTAGCACACTTGCCCCGCGGTTTTTTCTCGGTGTAATTGCCAATCTTGCGGTAAGGCTGGCAAGGTTAGCTCTTTTTCGGTTTCGATATAAATCAGCGCTTCAGGGGCTAGCCAATGATTAGTGGCTAATAATGCGATGGTCTTTTCTAATAAATCTTGTCGAAAAGGCGGATCAATAAACACCACATCATAAGGTGTACCTGATTGTTGCAAAAATAACAGTGAGTCTTGTTGTAATACTTCAATATTGTTGGCGTTTAAGTTACTCACATTTTGACTTAATTGCTGCTTGGCTGATTTATTCAACTCTAGCATCGTGACATGTTCGGCTTGACGTGATGCCGCTTCAAAACCTAATCCGCCCGAACCGGCAAAGAGATCCAAACAACGGGATTGGGAAATATCAGACGCTAACCAGTTAAACAGCGTTTCTTTGACTCGATCGGTGGTTGGACGTAAACCTTCAGCATCGTACACTGGTAGCTTTCGGCCTCGCCATAAGCCACTGATTATCCGTACGAAACCACCTGTTGATTTTTTATTCGCCGGTTTTTGGGTGTTGCGTCTGACCATTATTGAACTCACTACAGATAAACCCGTCTTATTTGAAGAAGTAACTTCAATAACTTTGGGGTTGAATTTTTTGCTTAAAGATTAAGTGCTAGTATATAGCAAAATTAACATCAGCTGTTGTATCAAGTAAAACGGCTATCGCTTTAAGTAATATGGGTAAAGATAATCAGACATTAGTTTGGTATTATCTCCGTCACAACATTATTAATATCATCACTTTTATTCAAGTGAGCGCTAGGATTCCCCAATGACAGGTAAAAAGAAACGCGGTTTACTTTCATGGTTAGGTTTTGACGATGAAGAAGCTCAAAAAAATGCAGCCGTTGAAGCAGAACAATCACAAGAGGCCAGTTCGGACCAAACAGAGTCGCAAGAATTAGACTCGGAAAATAGCGATCCCGCCAGTGAAGCCCTACAAATAAGCGATGTTGATTCTGAGGGTGAAGCAAACACCGACCAACCTGAGTTATCCGACAGTGAAGCTAATATTGCCGTTGAAGAACAACAAGAGTCAGACGTTCATGCCGCGCAAGCACTTGAAGTCAACCGAGTCCAAGAGCAAACCAAGCCGACGGAAAGTTTCTTTGCTCGTCTAAAGCGCAGCCTGCAACGCACCAAACAAAATATTGGTGCCGGTTTCTTTGGTCTGTTTAAAGGCAAACAGATCGATGAAGACTTATTTGAAGAATTAGAAGAACAATTACTCATTGCTGACGTTGGCATGAACACCACCAGCAAAATTATTGATAGCCTAACCGAAAAAGCGTCACGCCAAGATCTGAAAGATGGCGAAGCGTTATATGGCATCTTAAAGCAAGAAATGGCCGATATCTTAGCCGAAGTTCAACAACCACTCGAAATCGACAGCAGCAAAACACCGTATGTCATTTTAATGGTTGGCGTGAATGGCGTAGGTAAAACCACCACCATTGGTAAATTAGCCAAGCAATTCCAATCACAAGGTAAGTCGGTCATGTTGGCGGCAGGCGATACGTTCCGCGCCGCAGCAGTGGAGCAGTTGCAAGTATGGGGGCAGCGTAATGATGTGCCGGTTATTGCTCAACATACTGGCGCCGACAGTGCTTCGGTTATTTATGATGCGATTGAAGCGGCGCGTGCGCGTGGTGTGGATGTGGTGATCGCCGATACCGCCGGTCGCTTGCAAAATAAGAGTAACTTAATGGAAGAGTTACGTAAAATTGTTCGCGTAATGAAGAAGATTGATGATTCAGCCCCACATGAAGTGATGTTAACTTTAGATGCGGCGACTGGTCAAAATGCCATTAGCCAAGCCAAATTATTCAGCGATGTGGCGCCGGTAACGGGTATCAATTTAACCAAATTGGATGGGACCGCCAAAGGTGGGGTTATTTTTGCTTTAGCCGATCAATTTAAAATTCCAATTCGTTATATTGGTGTCGGTGAAGGTATTGACGATTTACGTCCGTTCGATGCGCATGATTTTATTGAAGCATTATTTAGCCGCGAAGAGTAATACCTAGAATGGGTTTTAAATGAAGTTGCAGAATTGCCGCAACTTTATTTGTTTTGTCCTAAGCAAGTAATAAGTAAAGCGAATCGGTGACAGAGGAAAATCAATGATCCAATTTCAACAAGTGAGCAAAGTGTACCGTGGCGGGCATCAAGCGCTGCAAAAGGTCAACTTTCATCTGCATAAAGGTGAAATGGCTTTTTTAGGTGGCCATTCTGGCGCGGGTAAAAGTACTTTGCTTAAGCTGATATGTGCGATTGAACGTCCAAGTGACGGTAAGATTTTATTTAATGATCACGATATTAGTCGTATCAAAAGTGGCGATATTCCTTTTTTACGTCGCAATATCGGTATTATCTTTCAAGATCATAAATTGCTTATGGATCGTACCGTATTTGATAACGTTGCGTTACCAATGCGGATTGAAGGCGCGCCTGAAAGCGAAATCAAACGTCGCGTTTCTGCCGCATTAGATAAGATCGGCATGCTAGATAAAGCGCCATGTTTACCGCGTCAGCTATCGGGTGGTGAGCAACAACGTGTAGGTATTGCGCGCGCGGTGGTCAATCGCCCTCGTCTATTGCTCGCCGATGAACCGACCGGTAACCTTGATCATGCACTGTCACATCAAGTATTAAATCTGTTAGAAGAATTTAATCGCGCTGGTGTCTCTATTATTTTGGCCACGCATGATCTGGAACTGGTTAATAGCCGCCCACAATATCGTCGTTTAGAATTGAATCAAGGTTTCTTAAGTGAGGTCGAGCGTTATGGCCAGTAAGTCGGTTAAAGCGATGAATAAAGGTAAAACCAATAAAGCCAGACCAAAGTCAGAAGGTTTTTTTAGTACCCATATCAAGCAAGCAAAAGCGTCTTTTCGCAGTTTAATGCAGCGACCAATGGGGACAATTTTAACTATTACCGTGGTGGCAATGTCACTGGCTTTGCCCGCCATTTTTTATACTGCCGGTAAAAATATTGCCACCTTAGCCGAAGATATGAACAGCGCATCTCAAGTGAGTGTTTATATGAAGGAAGGCACCCCTGAAGCACGCTTGATGGTGTTAAAAGATCAAGTAGAAAGCTGGCCAGATGTGCAATCGGTGCAATATATTTCCTCCCAACAAGGGTTAGAAGACCTCAGCCATTTTGCTGGTTTAGAGCAAGCGATGTCTTTACTGAGTGATGCCGCATTGCCACCAGTATTGGTGATCTTGCCGAAAAATGCTTCTCAGCATACCGACGTGGTGAAGGCGATGGCGCAAAAGCTACAACGTGAAAACGGGGTAACCGATGTTCGACTCGATGAGGATTGGTTCTCTCGTTTAGATGCCATGAAAGATTTGGCTTATATTGTGTCGTATTCTTTTGCGATCTTAATGTTAGTGTCGGTCTTTTTGATTGTAGGCAACACCCTGCGCTTTAATGTCTTAGCTCATAAAGATGAAATTCAAGTCATGAAACTGATTGGTGCTACCGATCGCTTTATTCTCCGACCTTACCTTTATACGGGTTTATGGTTGGGGTTAATTGGCGCCGTTACCGCTTGGGTATTAACCATGGGCGTGACTCTGTTGATCAGCGGTGCGGTGGATAATTTATCGGCATTGTATGATAGCCACTTTAGCTTGATCAGCTTAGGTTGGGATGAAAGTGTCTTGTTATTAATGCTCGGTTCAATATTGGGTTGGGGCGCGGCCAATTTATCGGCGCGTAAACACTTAAAAGAAATCGAACCGGTTTAAGCATGGAACTCTGCTCTTAATGAGTAGTCCAAAGTATTAGAGACTGTGATCCGATAAAATCGGCCGTTGTGAATTCAACGGCCGATTTTGTTGGTTTTTTGGTTGATTTCGGTTACCAAGTTAATGATGAGGTCGCTGACTTTGACAAGATCACTCACATTTTTCGATTTTGGTGCAAATTGACCAGTTTGTTACACTTGCATTCAAGTTATTTGCTATGAATAATAGTCGCCCCCTTGAAGCTGGTTAAATTTCAGTCCAGAATAGGTGGGTTAAATCGAAGCACATCTCTAGTTTTGTATTCATGAGAGAAAACGAGGAATTCAATGTCTAACGCATATCCAATGGCTTTTGTCACCACAGATAGTCTAGATAGTTACATCCGAACAGTTAACAGCTACCCAATGCTGAGCGCTGAAGAAGAGCGTGACCTAGCCGAGCGCTTACATTATCACGATGAAATTGATGCGGCGAAAGGCCTCATTTTGTCACATCTAAGATTCGTTGTTCATGTTGCTCGTGGTTACTCTGGTTATGGTTTACCTTTGGCTGACCTTATCCAAGAAGGTAATATTGGTTTAATGAAGGCGGCTAAACGTTTTAATCCTGAAGTGGGTGTTCGCTTAGTGTCTTTTGCTGTGCATTGGATCAAAGCGGAAATTCACGAATATGTATTGCGTAACTGGCGCATCGTAAAAGTGGCAACCACTAAAGCTCAGCGCAAATTGTTCTTTAACCTGCGTAAGTCGAAAAAACGCTTAGGTTGGTTTAATAATGGCGAAGTTGAAACGGTCGCGAAAGAGCTTGGTGTGTCACCAAAAGAAGTGCGTGAAATGGAATCTCGCTTAGCGGCGCAAGATCCTACCTTTGAAGCACCGTCTGAAGATGACGATGCGGTTTCATCCTACACCGCTCCAGTATTGTATTTAGAAGATAAGCATTCTGATCTTGCCGACAGTGTTGAAGCTGAAAACTGGCAACAACATACGACGGGTCGTTTAGGTCATGCAATGGCAACACTTGATGAGCGTAGTCAGCATATTGTGCGTTCTCGTTGGTTAGAAGATCAAAAATCCACTCTGCAAGAGTTAGCCGAAACGTACAGCGTTTCAGCTGAGCGTATTCGTCAGTTAGAAAAGAATGCGATGAAGAAATTAAAAGCGGCAGTGGGTGAGTTTTAAAACGGTAAACAGACCCAAATAAGCCTTAAAAAGTCAAACAAGCCAAGGTCGGATGATCTTGGCTTTTTTTGTGGATCAAAATGTCGAGATCAAGCAAAAAGCCTTGATCGATAGCGGAAAAGATCAATTTTATATCTGTGGATAAAGGTGTGGGGAACTGATGTGTCAATTAAGATCAACATACACAATATATAGTGTATAGCGGGTTTGATAAATGTGAGTAAATTTATGCTTACCCACATTTTGATCAGGATCCTCACTACATGTTGTGGATCTTTATTTTTAAAACCACGTTATCAACGTAATTCACAGCTTTATCCACACCTGCTCATAAAATAAGCAATAAAACTTATCCCCACTTTTTCTTGGTCTAATTTTGCTGTGGGATACGTTATACTGTCGCCCAGTTTTGCGGTATTAGATGGAAAAATTATGCCAATCAATCGGTTTGGCGTAATAATGCTAATTCGATTCAGTTTCGAACCAATTTTGTAAAAAGGAAGCAATAACAATGGAGCAGTTTCTACAAATCAATGTTGAGCAAGCCCAGCAGTTAATGATCAATCAAGCCGCGGTATTATTTGATATTCGCGATCCGCAATCTTTTGCGCTTGCCCACGCAGGTGAGGCGAAACATTTAACCAATGACACTATGGTGGCGTTATTAGAAGAGTTGGAATTTGATCAACCGATTTTAGTGATGTGTTATCACGGTATTAGTAGCCAAGGTGCGGCGCAATATTTAGTGAATCAAGGCTATGAAGAAGTGTATAGTGTTGATGGTGGTTTTGAAGCTTGGCAACGAGCCGAACTGCCACAAGAAAAAATGGCTTAATTTCTCAATCCGTTGAAACAGCAGTAGGTTGTCGCATGATCCGTTTGGTTACTATTAATAATCCCCGCATTGCTCAAGCCTTTATTGATTATATGGCATCGCGTCAAATCACCATTCAAATGTTGCCTGAAGGCAGTGGCCAGTTCGCTTTGTGGTTAAAAGAAGTGGAGCACCAAGTTGAAGTAGAAGCTGAATTAGCGATGTTCCTGAAAAGCCCGAGTGACAGGAAGTATCAAGCGGCATCATGGCAAGTCGCCGATAGCCGTACTCAACAGTTTAACTACGACAACCCAAGCATTATGGCGATGGTTAAAGCAAAAGCGGGCCCACTAACCTTAGCTATTATGGCCATTTGTTGCGCTATTTATGCGCTGCAGTTTTTAGGTTTTGGCCAACCGATCCTGCAAGCTTTACACTTTCCTGCTAGTCCATCTCAAGAGTGGCAAATATGGCGCTGGGTTTCTCATGCCTTTTTGCATTTTTCAGTGGCTCATATTGCGTTTAACCTTTTGTGGTGGTGGCAATTTGGCGGTGATATCGAGAAAAAGCTCGGTAGTGGTAAGTTGCTGCAAATCTTTTTGGTTTCGGCGGCATTGTCTGGTGCGGCGCAATATTGGGTCGGGGGTGCTAATTTCGGTGGTCTTTCTGGGATTATTTACGCTTTGATGGGCTATTTATGGATAGTCGGCTGGCGTCTACCTGAGAAGGGCGTGTCGGTTCCTCGTCCTTTAGTGATTTTTATGCTGGTGTGGTTAGTACTGGGCTTTATTCAGCCAGTGATGGCAATCGCGAATAGTGCTCACCTAGCGGGTTTGTTATCGGGTTGCGTGCTCGGCGCGATTGAGTCTAAAAAAACAGCTTAAAAGAGGATTTAGTCGGGTGTTTGTTCGACTAATCGTATTTTCTCTTTGAGTGAATTGTTACAATGAACGCCGATCTCGACTTAAATATCCTTGCTGTAGAATTATTATGAAAGCAGATTACGCTGATTACTTTAAAATTATCAATGACATTAGTTGGCAGAGTGCTGACGTATTTGATTTTTCTTCTTGCTTAGAGCCAAGTTGGTTATTAGAACTTGGATCATTATCGCGGCTATTTTCTCAACATTGCCAATCTCTCAGTGCCGATGTGATCCAAAATACGCAGATAGACGCGAGTCAATTAACCGACTTTCAACGCGAAATGCTTGGTAATGAAGCCTGTTTATTACGAGAAGTGATTTTAGCCGCCGATGATCAACCTTGGTTATTAGGCAGTACCTTGATCCCGCTATCCTCTCTTAGCGATGCTCAGTTTGATCTGGCTAAGCAAGGTTCAAAGCCTTTAGGTTTGACCGTATTTCAAGCCGAGCAAGTAAAGCGAAATGGATTACACTTAGCAACCAAAGCAACCGATTTAGGCTTATTAGCGGCGCGGAGTTCGCGATTATGGATGAATGATAAGCCAATGCTAGTGACCGAATTATTTTTACCTGCATCACCTATTTATCGAAAGGATTCACTTAAATGAGCATGATATTGCTGTCAGTGCCGTTGTTTTTAAATGGATGTAATGATTAATGAATATGACCAAAGCTCGCGCCTTTTGGCAGTTAACGCGTATGAATCGCCCAATTGGATCGCTATTGTTAATGTGGCCGACATTATGGGCGCTACTATTAGCGGGCGGTGGTGTGCCGCAGTGGCATGTGGTGTTGGTGTTTGTGTTGGGGGTGTTTTTTATGCGCTCAGCAGGGTGCGTGATCAATGATTACGCCGATCGCAAATACGATGGACATGTTAAGCGCACCAAAGATCGTCCTATCCCATCGGGGTTAGTCAGCCCGAAAGAAGCCCTCGTTTTATTTTTTGTATTGGTGATCGTTTCATTTTTACTGGTGCTAAGCATGAACCGTTTAACCATAGAGTTATCTTTGGTTGGGGTGGTATTAGCCTTTATTTATCCTTTTATGAAACGTTTTACCCATGTACCGCAACTATTTTTAGGTTTGGCATTTAGCTGGGCTATTCCAATGGCGTGGGCAGCAGAAGCTGGACATTTACCGATGGAAGTGTGGTTACTGTTTGTGGTTAACGTGATGTGGACGATTGCTTACGATACTCAATATGCGATGGTCGATCGGGATGATGATTTAAAGATTGGGATTAAATCGACCGCAATTTTATTTGGTCGTTTCGATAAGTTAATCATTGGTTTATTGCAGTTGATGACCTTATTGCTGCTGATGGTGCTGGGTAAGTGGATGCAGTTAGGTGAGAGCTACTATTGGGGAATTCTTGTTGCCGCTGCATGGTTTGTGTATCAACAGCGTTTAATCCAAGATCGCAGTCGAGAGGGCTGTTTTAAAGCATTCTTAAGTAATAACTATGTAGGAATGGTGATCACAGCAGGCATCTTAGTAAGCTTGTTGTAAATGATTAATCAATTAAAATAATCAGGCTATCCGCGATAAAAACGCCGCACATATTGTCATTAATATGCGCGGCATTTTTTATGCTGTTATTTGAGACACTCATGAAGCCGAACCGATGCTGTCAATATTGAGCATAGAGAAAAGTGTCAAAGACCATAGATGGTCTTTTCTCAAGCGCCCATGGATGGGACAGCGTCTTTTCCTCATGCTCACATTGATAGCAGCTTAGCGTGTATTATTTCTTCTTCTGTAACACACTTTCTTGTAGCGTCAGTTGGACTTCTGGCGACAATAACTCACCGAGCAAATCGACTAAAATTTGAGTTTTGTGTTGCTCATCTGGATTGGTGTTTTCAATGTAACCTTGCTGTTTTAAGGTTTGGAAGAAAGAAATAAACACGCCTTTATCGAAAAATTCTGGGGCATTGATGCCATGTAATCGACCTAAACGCTGGGCGATATCTTGGCTCTGTTGCTCTAGAGTGGTTTTGTCGATATCAGGGATCGCCACCAATTGAGTCAGCGCCACAGCATAACGCTGTAGGGTTTCAACAATGGTACGAGACAGTAGAATGAGTGTTTGCACTTGAGTAGTGTTGGTGGCTAACTCGCCATCGGACTCAATAATTAACTGCTGGCGTATTAATTCATCCACCAACTTATTGACCACATCTTGCAACTCTTGCTCGGTATGATGCAAAAATAACTCTGCTTTTAAGAATGGGTAAATCAAAGCAATCGCATGCTGTAATTGGCTGCGGGTAATGTGCTCTTTTTGAATAATCAAATGAGCAATTAACGACGGCAATGCAAACAGATGAATGATGTTATTACGATAAAAGGTCATCAAAATAGATTGCTGACGATCCAGTGAAATGATGTCGCCTTTGCTGTCTTGTTCAACTTGAAATTTATCTAATTTTTCAGCGTGTTGGACTAATTCGGCCGCAGTAGCATTGGGCACGGTCGAGGTCGCGGTGTACGGCACTTTAGTTAACAGTGAGATATAGCAATCAATTTGCTGCTCTAACTTGTGACGAGACAGGGCGCGTTGGTTTGAAGCCAGCAGCGCGGTGGCACATAATGTCAGGGCATTAGTGGCGGCCGCATCATTAATATGAGTCATCATCTTGTTGGCGAGTTTATTGACCACCGGATTCATCCATTGTGGTTTTTGGTCTAATTCCTGCTGATCGTTCTCCGTTTTACTTGACCAACCCGGCACTTGCTCATTTAAGAATTGATTGAGGTTAATTGGCTCACCGAAGTTGACATAACCTTGGCCAAAATTACGCAGTTTGCGAATGGTTTTGAGTACCATGCCGGCATTTTCTTTTTCTTTGCGCTTGCCAGTGAGTTCTTTGGTGTAAGTGGCCACTTCCATCACATGTTCATAACCAATATACACTGGCACCAAAGTCACTGGGCGGTTTAAGCCGCGCAACATGGTTTGAATGGTCATGGCTAACATGCCGGTTTTGGCTTGCAATAGACGACCGGTGCGTGAGCGGCCCCCTTCACAAAAAAATTCAACCGAATAGCCTTTGGTAAATAACTCAGTTAAATATTCACGGAAAATAGTGGAGTACAGCTTGTTGCCTTTAAAGGTTCGACGTATAAAAAAGGCGCCACCATGACGAAATATTGGGCCAGCAGGGAAGAAGTTTAAATTCACACCCGCGGCAATATGTGGCGGGACCATGCCTTCATTATGCAGTACATAAGACAGTAATAAATAATCCATGTGGCTACGATGGCAAGGGACATAAATGATCTCATGGCCATCTTGTGCCAGCTTGCGCACCACCGACATGTTGTTGATATTTAAGCCTTGATACAACTTGTTCCACAACCAACCTAAGAAACGTGCGCCGACCTTGATCAGAGAATAGGAAAAGTCTGCTGCGATTTCATCTAAAATGTCTTTGGCTTGTTTTTGCGCTTTTTCGTGCGAAATGTTTTTTGATTGAGCTTCATCGGCAATCGCTTTTTGAATTGCCGGTGATTGCAATAAGCGATCAAATAACACCTTGCGTTGTGGCAGGCTTGGGCCTGAAGCGGCGAGTTTTTGGCGCGAGAAGTGAATACGAGCCACGCGCGCGAGTTTGTGAGCAATCACTTCGTCGACACCGTGGTTGTCTGCCATGTAGCGCAGAGAAACTACTGGGCTAAAACGGATCAAACAATCACGCCCAGAAGAGACTAATACGCGGGTTTTTTGGCAGGCGCTCATAGCTTGTAAGTAGGACTTTTCGTGACCTTCTTTATCTGGTTTTCGACCCCACAATATTGAAGTAGGCAGAATTTGAATATCGAGTTCAGCATCATGCTGATGGCGCTCTAATAACTCAGAAAATAATAAAACCGATTTTTTTGGCAGAATAGGCTTGGTGCCCATCGCCGTGCCTTTAGCGGTAAGGAAAACAAAACGGTTATATTCTTTATCATTAATCACTAATGGACTGAGCGGATCAGGAAGACCTAATTTTTTGGCTTGAGTCTGCAAAGAGATAAGGTCAATATTAGAATCAAAAGGCAGCACATACACTATCGGCTTGGTTAAGTCGAGTTGCAGTTCTTCTACCGGCTTGGCGGGAATCGTTTTACCTTTCACCATGACAGAAAGGGGCAGCTTGAGAAATGAACGAGAAATCAAGTGTCCATAAGACATAGCGGTGTGAGCCTCAAATATGTATACCCTGTTTGCATGGATATAAGTCTAGTAAATACGCATTAAAAATAGCCAAAAGAAGGCTACCTATGCTCTAAGTTTGGCTATTCTACCTTTTTCAGTGTCATTTGGCTTGTGTTGATCAAACGTGGCTAAAATTAAGTAGGAGAGAGGCCGACTCTTTGGGTAAATAGATCTCGTGAACTGAGTAATAAAAAATCATTATTTATCTGGAGTTATAAAATATTACTGTATATACTCACAGTCAACTGTATAAAAAGACAGGTGGAGTATGAAACCCTTAACCCCTCGTCAGCAACAAATTTTTGAGCTGATTAAAGATAAAATAGACATCACAGGAATGCCGCCTACTCGCGCCGAGATTGCTCGTGAGCTTGGGTTTCGTTCTGCCAATGCTGCTGAAGAGCATTTAAAAGCTTTGGCGCGTAAAAATGTGATTGAAATTATTCCGGGTGCCTCGCGTGGTATTCGGATTATTCAAACCGAAGCTGAATTACTGGAAGAGCAAGGTCTGCCCTTGATTGGACAGGTGGCAGCAGGTGAACCGATCTTGGCGCAAGAGCATGTCGAGAGTCATTACCAAGTTGATCCGAGCATGTTTAAACCACAAGCAGATTTCTTATTACGCGTGCATGGCATGAGTATGAAAGATATTGGTATTGTGGATGGTGATTTGCTTGCGGTTCATAAAACCCAAGATGTACGCGACGGTCAAGTCGTAGTGGCTCGCGTCGATGATGATGTGACTGTTAAGCGTCTCGAGCGTAAAGGTGCCACGGTTTTGTTGCATGCCGAGAATGAAGAATTCAGCCCAATTGAAGTGGATTTAACCCAGCAACAATTGTCGATTGAAGGCATTGCAGTCGGGATTATTCGCAATAATACTTGGATGTAAACCTTACGATTATTCTCATCAGTTAACTTCTCACATAAGAGTTAACTGATGAATTTGTTCACCTTGATTTTAGTCTCCTCGCTTCCTCGTTATTCCATCTCTTTTTTGGCCGTTTTAGTTGTTGCTTCACGGTAATTTAATTCGTCCAGTGGCAGCGTCTGCTCATTGCATTTTCTGCGTATTCAATGGATCAATGTTTAAATGGAATTGGTATTACATTCCTTCGCCAATCTTACTTGAATGGCCTCTTGTTCGAACGCTCTAAATTCGGCAGCTTAAAATCACTTGGGTATATATGCCGCATTTGTTCTCCATCAATAGCGCGATTGGTATAAACTAGCGACTCATAAAGAGAGGATTTTTCGTGATCAAGCAACTCCAACATATTCTGTCGCAACGCTCCATTCATCAGCAGGTGTTAGTACTCGCTATTCCTATGGTGCTATCAAACATTACCGTTCCATTACTTGGTTTAGTCGATGCGGCGGTGATTGGTCATCTTGATCGATCTTGGTATTTAGGTGGCGTTGCATTAGGCAGCACTATGATCAGTGTGACCTTTTGGTTGCTTGGCTTTCTTCGTATGGCGACCACCGGTCTTACCGCGCAAGCTCAAGGTGAGCAAAACCAAGAAAAATTAGCCCAAGTTTGGTTGCAAGGTATGCTGGTCGCTTTGCTATTGGCGGGGGTGTTTTTATTACTCCATTCGCCGATCGCCGATCTGATTTTTTCTTTCAGTCATGCCAGTGAAGAAGTGAAGCATTATGGCATGCAGTATTTTTCTATTCGGGTGTGGAGTGCGCCAGCCGCTTTAGCTAATTTTGTTATTTTAGGTTGGCTGCTCGGAACTCAAAATGCTAAGGCTCCAATGTGGCTGGTGATCACCATTAATGTTGCCAATATTGCACTAGATGTGTTGTTTGTCTTGGTGTTTGATTGGAAGGTGGCGGGCGCGGCTTGGGCATCGGTATTATCTGACTATACCGGTTTGGCGCTGGGGTTATTTTTTGTGTTCCGAACTTGGAAAAAACAACAGCTTCCTTCGCTATGGTCTCTTTTTCCATCAGCGACTCATAATATGGGACGAATGCTAAAACTTAATAGTGATATCTTTTTGCGTTCGTTATGCCTACAAGCCGTATTCAGTTTTATGACTTTCCAAGGCGCTGCATTAGGCGATGATATTGTTGCTGCTAATGCGGTATTAATGAGTTTCTTGATGATGGTGTCTTATGGCATGGATGGCTTTGCTTATGCAATGGAGGCGATGGTTGGTAAAGCGGTTGGGGCTAAAAATCGCGATCAATTGCTGAATTCATTGATTGGTACTTCATTTTGGGGCTTAGTATGCAGCCTAGGATTAACCTTGGTCTTCTTATGTTTTGGTGAAGATTTAATTCGGTTGATCACTGACATCAGCAGCGTACAACTGCAAGCGGATACTTACTTACCTTGGCTGATCATTATGCCGATTGTGTCTATGTGGTGCTTTCTACTCGATGGCATTTTCGTTGGCGCGACCAAAGGCAAAGAGATGCGCAACAGTATGTTGGTAGCAATGCTGTGTTTCTTTGCACTGTATTTTAGCTGTGCCAGTTGGGGCAACCATGCATTATGGTTCTCGATGGTCACCTTTATGGGAATGCGCGGCATCGGTTTGGCGTTTATTTTTATTAAACAGTGGCGGTCTGAACGATTTGTTGAAGTGAACTAGACATGATATCAATTTGAATACGCCGAAAAGACGCTGTCCCGTCCTTGGTCACTTGAGAAAAGGTCATCCATGACCTTTTACACTTTTCTCGGTATCCATATTGAATGCTCATTAAATTTCTGTGATTGTTATTAAAGCCATTGATATTAGAAAAACAAAGGAGCCTAAATCAGCTCCTTTATTTTTATTGTTGTTTAATCAAAAATTCAGATAATTAAAACAATCGATTCAAACCATTCAGTGCCGCCACACGGAATGCTTCTGCCATGGTTGGGTAGTTAAAGGTGGTATTAACAAAATATTCTATGGTATTGGCTTCGCCTTTTTGCTCCATGATCGCTTGTCCGATGTGGATAATTTCAGCTGCACGTTCGCCAAAACAATGGATGCCTAAAATTGCTTTGGTTTCTCGATGGAATAAAATCTTCAGGCTGCCAACGTCTTTACCCGCAATTTGTGCGCGTGCTAAATGTTTGAAGGAAGCGCGACCGACTTCATACGGAATTTTGGCCGCGGTCAGCTCTTGCTCGGTTTTACCAACAGAACTGATTTCTGGAATGGTGTAAATACCAGTCGGAATATCGTCGATTAGTACGCCATCAGATTTTCCTTTGGCAATTGCTTGTGCCACAAAACGACCTTGGTCATAAGCGGCGCTAGCAAGACTCGGATAACCAATCACATCACCAACAGCATAAACATGCTCAACACTGGTTTGATAATCACGGTTAACGCAAAGCTGACCACGAGAGTCTGGGGTTAAGCCGATATTTTGTAGATCGAGCTTATCGGTATTACCAGTTCGGCCATTGGCATATAAGAAACAATCGGCTTTCATCTTCTTACCCGATTGCATATGAATGATCACACCATCTTGAGTGCCTTCGACTTTTTCATAGGTTTCGTCATTGCGGATCACCACACCACTGTTCCAAAAGTGATAAGACAGCGCATCGGAGGTTTCATTATCTAAGAATGCCAAGAGACGATCACGAGTATTAATCAGATCGGTTTTCACTCCCAGACCTCGGAAAATAGAAGCGTATTCACAACCGATAACGCCAGCACCATAAATAATAATATGGCGTGGATCGTGTTTAAGGCTTAAGACCGTGTCGCTGTTGTAAATGCGAGGGTGATTAAAATCAATGTCGTCAGGTTGATAGGGGCGAGAGCCTGTGGCTATAACGAACTTGTCTGCGTTGTAGTGTTCTAATGAGCCATCCGATAATGCGACAGAAATTGAATTTGGCCCAGTAAAACGAGCTTTACCAAATAATAAGGTGCATTCGTTGCGGTCATAAAACCCTTGGCGTAGGCGAGTTTGTTTGTCGATAACGCTTTTAGCATGGCTTAAAATATCGGAAAACGAAGCGGTTAAACGGGTGTTGTTTTTGCAGAATAAAGGGTTGCTATTGAATTCAATAATACGGCTAACCGCGTGGCGCAATGCTTTGGAAGGAATGGTTCCCCAGTGAGTACAACCGCCGCCGACACTATTTTCTTTTTCGATAATTGCGACATTGAGTCCGGCTTTCGCCAAGCCCATTGCTGCGCCTTCACCGCCAGGGCCGCTGCCGATGACGATGGCATCAAAGTGTGTTAAATCCTGCATGATCTACCCTTGTTATTATTCACAACAAAATATTATCACTATATTAACCTATTCATTTTTAGGGTAAATGAATAGTACGAAAGACAGTCGGGGGGATCACAAAGATAACTGGGCGATGATTTGTCAGGGTATCAGATTGTCGGTATATTAGAGCTTGAGTCGCTTTGGGTAGATTAAAAACCTTGGTTTAAGTGATTAAAATTAATAATTAAAATAGATAAGTAGACATCCCTATGGGTATAAGAGCTCAACAAAAAGAGAAAACACGCCGCTCATTGATTGATGCCGCTTTTGGGCAACTGAGCGCCGATCGAGGTTTTTCTAATTTAAGTTTACGTGAAGTCTCACGCGAAGCCGGTATCGCACCAACCTCTTTTTATCGTCATTTTAAAGATATGGATGAATTAGGTTTGGTGATGGTGGATGAAGGCGGTTTGTTATTACGCCAATTAATGCGCCAAGCTCGTCAGCGAGTGGTGGTAGAAGGCAGCTTGATCCGCACATCAGTCCAAACCTTTATGGAATTTATCGAGCATAATCCTAATGTATTTCGCCTTTTATTGCGTGAACGGTCAGGAACTTCGGCCGAATTTCGTACTGCTGTGGCGCGTGAAGTGCATCACTTTGGCGCTGAATTAGCTGAGTATTTAGCTAAAACGGGTTTGGAAAGAGAATGCGCTTCTATTCAAGCAGAGGCCTCGGTGACGATTGTATTTACCTCTGGCGCAGAAGCTCTCGATTTGGATGCCGATGATCGTCATCAGCTATCGGAACGAATGATCACTCAATTGAGAATGCTCGCCAAAGGAGCAATGATGACGCGAAAAGTGAATACCGAACAAACTCAGTCAGAGTAATTCCATTTAATATTTGATCAATTTTAATAGGCCGAAAAGACGCTGATCCGTCCTTTGTCGCTTGAGAAAAGGTCATCTATGGCCTTTGACACTTTTCTTTGTACTCAATTTTGAACGATCATTAAATTTATGGAATTAGTATAATAGCTGAGCATTAAGTTTCTATCCCTGCAGTCCATTCTAAAAAGACAAACAAAAAGCCGTTGCGACCAATAATTCTGGCAGCAACGGCTTTTTAGTATTGGTTGGGTATTCTAAATTACTTACGCTCTAAAAACACGCCTACTTCCATATGGTGAGTGAATGGAAACTGATCAAATAGCGCAAAGCGGGTGATGTTGTGGGTTTGAGATAGAATGTTTAAGTTATCTTTAAGCGTTTCTGGATTGCATGAGATATACATAATACGCTCATAACCTTGCACCATTTTGCATGTGCCTTCATCCATACCTGAGCGTGGTGGATCAACAAAGATGGTGTTGCAGTTGTAACTGGTTAAATCAATGCCGTTATCTTTTAAGCGACGAAATTCTCGTTTGCCTTCCATCGCATCGGTAAAATCTTCCGCTGACATGCGAATGATTTGGACATTATCAATGTTATTGGCTTTGATGTTGTATTGAGCTGAATCGACAGATGGCTTGGCCAGTTCTGTTGCCAGTACACGTTCAAAGTTTTGTGCCAGTGCCAGAGAAAAATTACCGTTTCCGCAGTACAGTTCAAGTAAATCACCTTGGCTGTCTTGGGTGCAATCAACCGCCCATTCCAACATCTTTTGCGCCACAATACCGTTTGGTTGGGTGAAACTATTCTCAACTTGTTGGTAGATATAAGGTTTGCCATTTACTTGCAGTTTTTCGATCACGTATTCGCGATCCATTACAATTTTCATCTTGCGTGCGCGGCCAATCAAATCAAGCTTAAACCCTTCATCATTCAGGCGTTGCTTTAATGCTTGTGCTTGTTGCTTCCATTTTTCATCTAATTGACGGTGATAGAGCAACGACACTAAGATCTCGCCACTTAAGGTCGATAAAAAATCCACTTGGAACAGTTTATGGCGCAAACTGTGATTCGGTTTCATCGCCTCTAATAGCAGTGGCATTAAATCGTTAATTAAACGACTGGCCGTTGGAAATTGATCGACACGGTATTTTTCACGCGTTTCTTGGTTGAACATGACGTAATACATGTCTTCACCTTCATGCCACACTCGAAACTCAGCGCGCATACGATAATGCTGCTCTGGAGATTCAAACACTTCAATATCTGGAGTCGTAAACTCACCAAACATCTCATCGAGACGCTGCAGTTTGCCTGTCAATTGTTGTGCATAGCGATCTGCGCTGCTGTTTACCGTTGCCATAAAGTGAGCCTTTTGTGGTGTGCTTTGAAAATGAAGTTACTTAGGTATCGAACCGGAAGCGCAGATTTTATCTATCGCAGCATAGATGTCCAGTATTGAATGAAAATCATGGTTTACTTGAATGTATGAGGCACAAATCATTCGTTACTATCAATAATAGTGTAGACAAGCCGATAGTGGCGCATTAGGATCGACCTTGCTGGTGACCTCATCATTTTTTTAAAAGAATTTTGAGGCTGAAAAGGGAATTTGGTGTAAATCCAGAACTGACGCGCAGCGGTGAGAAGAACGAAACTTTCAAGGTTAAGGAATAACCAAAACACTGTTTAACTTGTAATAAGTGAATGGGAAGTGAAAGGAGTAGGCGATAGTAATATCATGCTTTAAGTCCGAAGACCTGCCAGCAACGGAGCAAGTGCTCGCAATGTTTCTCGCGTTTTAGGACTAACAATATAATGAAAAAAACACTTTTAGCGGCGTCTATTATGACGTTGTGCACCCCTCTATCTTTTTCATATGCTGCTGAGGCAGTTTCATCGACATCTTCGGATGCAACTCAAGCCAGTAATGATGTCGCGGCACCAATGTCGGATCCCCATACTGATGTGATGTTAGTGACGGCGACCAAGCGCACCGATTTAGTTACCAATTTGGTCGCGCCAGTTATTGAAATCACCAAAGCGGATATTGAAAAAAGCCAAGCCAATACCATGCAAGAAGTCCTGCGCCAATTACCCGGTATTCAATTTAGTTCTAATGGTGGTTATAACCAACCGAGCCGAATTTATGTGCGCGGTAGCAGTAATGTGGTGGTGTTATTTAATGGTATGCGTTTAGGCAGTGCAACTTTAGGCTTTAGCGATATTAGCCAATTGCCATTAGCCGGCGTGGAAAAAATAGAATATATCCGAGGTGCAAGGGCGGCAGTTTATGGTGCTGACGCTAGCGCTGGGGTGATCAATATCATTACACGAGGTGAGGAACAAAGTAGTAAAGGTAAGGTTGAGGCCACCGGTGGATCAAATGGCTATCAAAGCTATACCGCCAACGCTGCCATTGTGCCAACGGATGATTCTTGGTTGAACTTGACGACTCAATATCAACGTGCTGATGGTTATGATGTGGCAACATTTGGCGATTCAGATCGAGATGGTTTTGAAAATACCAATGTCATTGCGGATATGGGCACACAACTTAACGATAATTGGTTAATTCGATTAAGTGGTTATTACCACCAAGGTCGTAGTGAGTACGATTATGATCCTGCTTGGGGGGTGAGTTGGGACCGTAATAAAACCAATAACTATAATGTGGCGGGACAGGTAATTTATGTAGGAAGCAAGCTGACTTCCAATCTGTCTTATGCCAATAGCCAAGATCAATCAGAGAGCCAACATAATTTACCGTCAAGCACCATTGTCACTAAACGAAATCAAGTATCATGGCGTAATAATTTTCAGTTTAACCATTATGACAGCGTTGGTTTTGGCGCTGAGTATATTAATGATGATGTGGGTGATTCTGATTTATATAATAGTTATGGTGGGAACTATCAGCGCTACGAAGTGAAATCACGTGATAATAAAGCGGGTTACTTAACGCTGAGTCATAATGGAGAAGTGTTGCAAACCGAAGGCAGTGTTCGTTTTGATGATAATGAACAATTTGGTGATAAAACCACTTGGCAGCTAGGTGCTGGCTGGAGATTTGTGGATCCATTACGTTTAACCGCTAATGTCGGTACTGGATTTAAAGCGCCGACTTTTAATGACCTTTATTATCCAGGCTACGCTAATCCGGATTTGAAACCTGAAGAATCAACCAATTATGAAGTCGCGCTAGAAGGTGATCACAGCTGGATAAATTGGCGCTTAGCGGGCTTTTATAATGATGTTGATAATCGAATTTCTTGTCAGTCGGCCTACTCAACTTGTATTAACGACAGTTTAACGATTACGGGCGTTGAATGGACCGGACAATTTGAAACGGGACTACTAAGCCATAATGTTTCTCTGGAATACTTAAAGCCAGAAGATAAAGCGACAGGGGAAGATGCTATACGGATTGCACGTCAAAACCTTAAGTGGCAGGTAGGGTATCAAGCCGAAGTTTGGCAAGTCAATATGAGCTATGTGTATCAAGGTGATCGTAAAGATAATGGTGGAACTGAGCTGGATGCTTATAGCTTGGTCGATCTCGCGGCAAGTTATGACATTACCGAGCAATGGAAGTTATCCGCACGGATTGATAATTTACTGGATCGCGATTATGAGACCGCCGCGAATTATCTTTCACCAGAGCGCAGTTATTACGGCTCGATTGCTTATCAGTTTTAATCTTCACGTATCAACAGTCCCTAGATATTATTGATAAAATTAAAGCGCTTTCGGGCGCTTTTGTTTCCTCTATTCGTTTGCGTACCATATACTTTACTCGCATTACAACGTCGATTGATATGGGACGTACAGCATTATCAGTTTAAAAAAGAGGAATAAGTGTGGCCAATATTTTAGTTTTTGATTCAGGGGTCGGTGGCTTATCTGTATATCAAGAAATCCAGACTTTACTGCCTCAGCATAACTATATTTATTTATTTGATAATAAAGCTTACCCATACGGAGAGTTGGAACCTCAACGCTTAATTGAGAGAGTCAGCCGATTTATGCGATCAATGGTCGAAAAACATGCGATAGATTTAGTTGTTATTGCATGCAACACCGCCAGCACCATTGTACTGCCTCGCTTACGCCAAGAATTAAAGATCCCTGTCGTTGGTGTCGTTCCTGCGATTAAACCCGCGGCGGCTATATCCCAAAAAGCAATTGGATTAATTGCCACACCTGCCACGGTTGTACGTAGTTATACTCATAACCTCATCAAAGAATTTGCCCCTAACTCAAAAGTGGAACTGCTTGGTTCAACTCGTCTTGTTACGATGGCGGAAGAAAAATTGAGAGGAACGGCTGTTAATCTAGTTGAATTGCAGCAGATCCTTACCCCACTGCTTAATCAAATTGATACTGCTGTCTTGGGTTGTACCCATTTCCCTCTATTAAGAGAAGAAATGCAGTTGGTATTGGGAAAAGGGGTGACATTGATTGATTCTGGTAAGGCAATTGCTGAAAGGGTCAAAAGGTTGTTAGATGCCAATATGGTTGATAGCAGTTCGCGGTTATCTCCATACGCTATATACAGCAGCGCCACACCTTGGGAAGGTGTGGCGCTGAATATAGGTTTAGCTAAGTTTGGGTTTAGTCCTGTTCGGACATTCCCCCTTCCGGATGCTTAGGATCATTAGCAACGCGAACTTTTAAAGTACGCTGCATGTAATCTTTTTCATTTAGATTGCTGATAATGTTGTCGGTATCAGCTTCTGCTACTACGACAAAACCAAAGCCGCGACGCTTACCGGTTCTTTTGTCTTTCATTAGACGAACCGCAAGTACATCACCATATTCTGAAAAAATCTGACGAACGTTCGATTCATTGGCTTTATATGGAAGGTTGCCCACATAAAGAGTTTGAGTCGAAGTTGCCTCTTTATCCAAAGTATCTGAAGAGCTAGCTTGTGCTGAAGGTGATGCAGAAGTAGAAAGAATAAGAGTGGTTGCAACAACACCAACTAGAAAACTAACAACAGGTGAAACATTAATAGAGAAAAATAACACGGCACCGACTACTGCAAGCGCCATAACCATAATAATTGATTTTTTTGAGTTCATATTTGAATACTACATATTGATAAAAGAAAGAGTGAATGCGTCTGTATAAAAGACAGACACAATTATTTTACGTTTAATAGCTAATTATTGCCAATTTAATGCTGTGACATCGCTCAAATGTTTAAATTATAATCAAAAAAAAACATATCGCTGGTAAAGTAACCGCTTGAACAATAAATTGAAAAAAGCCCTTGCCAATGTGACGGTGATCTCTATAATGCGACCTCACTGACACGGTGCACACAGCCTAACGGCCGCAACGAGTCAGAGGTCATAACCTTCTCAAAAAGGTTAACGAAAAAAGATTGTAGAAAGTGTTTGACACGCCCAATCAAATCGTTAAAATGGCCGCCCTGTTCAACGAGACGCAAGTCACACGAACAGTTGCTCTTTAACAATTTAAACCTATCAATCTGTGTGGGCACTCGTTGATGATAATCAATAAAGCTTCTTAGGAAGCAAAAATGATTTCAATGAACTGAGTGACCAAATTGAACAATTT